>DAOUJE010000119.1:0-15581 GCA_034423055.1 Dehalococcoidia bacterium
CCGCAGCAAGTGACCGCGACCACGACGACGACGACCGAACCAGAGGAGCAAGAGACGGAGGTTGAAGAGACGGAGACGGAGGCGGAGAGTCCAGATGCGGCGTCCCGGTACGACGCGGACGGCGACGGATTCATCAGCCAACCAGAGCTGCGACAGGCCCTCGACGACTACTACGCCGCCAAAATCACCTACTCCGAAATGCTACAGGTCTACAAGGCCTACCGGTCGTCCCGCTGAAGGCGGCAGACGACTACACCCGTAGGGGCGGTTCGCGAACCGCCCCTGATGATAACGCGTTGCGAAATTATGCGACCGGCAGGCTGTCTTCCAATCCCTCGCGCTGTCATTCCGATCCCTTCGCGCTGTCATTCCGAGCGCCAAACTGTCATTCCGAGCGCAGCGAGGAATCTCACAAAGCCGTCCTGCGGATGCCGTATGAGATTCTTCACTCCGCTCCGCTCCGTTCAGAATGACATGGCAGCAGGCTCCGTTCAGAATGACATGACCGAGGGCAGGGATGCGCCCCGGCATCCCCTGCGAGCTTTGCCGTATCTCCCCTCGTCTGCCCCTACATACCCCGCTCGTTGCACTCGCGCCCCTTTCGTCGGACGAAAGGGGCAAGATAACCAGCCCCTTTCGCAACGTGAAAGGGGCGCGCACGAGCGGAGCGATGTGCGCGGGGTATGCCCGGAGCGACCATGTCATTCCGATCCCCTCGCGCTGTCATTCCGATCCCCTCGTGCTGCCATTCCAGCCCCTCGCGCTGCCATTCCGATCCCCTAGCGCTGCCATTCCGATCCCCTCGCGCTGCCATTCCGATCCCCTAGCGCTGTCATTCCAGCCCCTCGCGCTGCCATTCCGATCCCCTAGCGCTGCCATTCCGATCCCCTAGCGCTGTCATTCCAGCCCCTCGCGCTGTCACTCCGATCCCCTCGTGCTGCCATTCCAGCCCCTCGCGCTGCCATTCCAGCCCCTCGCGCTGTCATTCCGAGCGCAGCGAGGAATCTCACAAAGCCGTCCTGCGGATGCCGTATGAGATTCTTCACTCCGCTCCGCTCCGTTCAGAATGACATGGCCAGAGGCTCCGTTCGGAACGACGTGGCGGGAGGCTCCGTTCAGAATGACATGGCGGGAGGCTCCGTTCGGAACGACATGGCAGCAGGCTCCGTTCAGAATGACATGGCCAGGGCTGCGCTCCGTTCGGAACGACATGGCGGGAGGCTCCGTTCAGAATGACGTGACCGAGGGTAGCCTGTCAGACATTAGGCTCCACTCCAATGTCGGCATGACGACACAACCTGATTTTTGCATCATGCGTATGATAGGGAGGCATAATCGCCAGGATGGTTGACGTATCACCGATGCGGGTTTATTGTTAGTTTGCGCGGTGGGTATTGCGGAATTGATCCATTGCCCCGACTCGGGATGAGGCTTAGAGCGAACGTTGACGATTCGCAAACCGCTAATCGCGGGAAATTGGAAAATGAACACCACGCCGCGGGAAGGCGTGGGACTATCGCAGTCAATCTGTCGTACGGTTGGCGGTTCGGACGCGATCGATGTCGTCCTTTGTCCGCCCTTCACGTCGCTCATCGCAGTCTACGGCGTGGTTCATCACACTCCTGTGATGCTTGGAGCGCAGAATGTCAGTCAACATCCCAACGGGGCGTACACAGGCGAGGTTTCCGCCGACATGTTGCGGAGTTTGGTCAGCCACGTAATTGTGGGTCATTCCGAGCGGCGGCAGCACTTCGGGGAAACGGATCGAGCCATTGCCGGGAAAGCATCGGCGGTTGTCAACTCGGGAATGACGGCCATCGTATGCGTCGGTGAGGACGACAACGAGCGTCAACGGCGGCGCGCTGAACGCTACGTGCGGCGGCAAGTACGTCAAGGGTTGACCAGCATCGAAGATCCATCGAAGATCGTGATCGCCTACGAACCGATATGGGCAATCGGCACTGGCGTTGCTGCAACCATCGGTCAGATTGAGTACATGGCCGCGTCGATCCGCGAAGAGGTATGCGACGTTTACGACCAAGATGTTGCGGACGAGATGCGGGTCCTGTACGGGGGTAGCACTAATGCGAGCAACATTGGGCAGATCGTCGCGAGTCCTGCCGTTGACGGAGCGTTGGTCGGTAGCGCGAGCCTTAACGATTCCGAATTTTCGAAGATGATCTCGATCATGGTCGAATCCATGGTGACCGCTTGATCAGTTTCGGCGTGTCCGAAAGTAAATCGCGGTCCAATCCCATCGGTCTCGTAGTTGTGATCGGAGCGACCGCGACTGGCAAGACATCGTTGGGGATCGAAATTTCCCGACGCTTCAACGGCGAAGTGGTAAACGCCGATTCTCGCCTTTTCTATCGAGGAATGGACATCGGGACCGCCAAACCCGACCAATCTGAACGCCGAGATGTCGTACATCATCTCATCGATATCCTTGATCCGCATCAGGCATATAGTTTGAGCGAATTTCTGAAGGATGCGAGAGCCGAGATCTTGAACATCGCTAACCGCGAAAAGCTACCGATCATAGTTGGGGGATCAGGGCAGTATGTCTGGGGATTGCTCGAGGGTTGGGAAGTGCCGAACATACCCCCGAACCCAGAGTTGAGGGAAAAATTAGAGGCCCAGCTTAGGGACGAAGGCGTGAAGGCGTTGCAAGGTCGTTTGTATGCCACTGGCGCGCGTGGTGTTGAGAATGTGGAAATCCAGAATCCGCGCCGGTTGATCAGAGCTATTGAAAGGGCAGAGGCTACTGGCGACGCGATGGGCGGTGCCAGCAAACGCGCCGAACCGCCGTACGATGCGTTAGTGGTTGGACTGAACGCGCCACGAGAGTTGTTGCACGCCAGAGTCGAGAAACGCGTCGACGATATGTTCGCAGCGGGTTGGCGTGATGAAGTCAAGCGATTGATTGCGCGCGGTGTGACGCGAGACATGCCGTCAATGTCTGCTATTGGATATCGGCAGTTGATTGAACACATCGAGGGTCGCATCGACGATTCAAAAATGCGTGAGGAGATTCTGATCGGAAATCACCGGTTGATCGGAACGCAGAACAATTGGTTCAAGATGCGAGACGAACGGATTTCATGGATCGAGATTACCGATGGCGATCACGTTGATAAGGCGATTGAGTTGGTTGATGAATGGTTATCCAAACGGAGCGAATTGTGCGTCGCACGATAGAATCGCTTGGTAATCGATGAATTCAATGCGAGGTGTCTTGATTGGCGATTGAGTTTGCAAAGTTGCACGGTTGCGGCAACGACTACATAGCTATCGACGGGCGTTCGATAGAGCGCGATTGGGGTCCCTTGACCGCCGAGATCAGCAAGCCTGCGTTCGGCGTGGGTTCTGATGGGATCGTTCTGTTGCTGGATTCGGATGTGGCTCAGGTGCAAATGAGGGTTTACAACCCGGACGGCTCGGAAGCCGAGATGAGTGGCAACGGTATCCGACTGTTTGCAAAGTTCGTGTTAGATCGCGGCATTGCAGAGCCTACAGAAGACGGATTGACGGTCGAGACTCTGGGCGGCGTCCGCACAGTTTGGCCCGAAATGGTTGACGGACGTATGGAATCGGCGCGCGTGGCGATGGGCCCCGCGACTTTTACATCAGCTGAAGTGCCGGTAGACACGACGCAGTTGGGCGGGATCGACGAGGTGATCGCCGAAAATGTGACCATCGGTGGTGTCGAGATGTCAATCACATGTCTGGGGATAGGCAATCCTCATGCGGTTGCAATCATCGACCAGTCAGTTGAGGATTTTCCTCTGCTAGAGGTTGGACCACTCGTCGAAAATCATCCGATGTTTCCGCAACGCATCAATTTTGAGGTCGTGAACGTCCACGCCAAAGACCGTATCCGGGCTCGTATCTTCGAACGTGGGGCAGGGGAGACTTTATCGTCTGGAACCGGGAGCACAGCATCGGCATTCGCCTGCCGCAAGCTCGGATTGGTTGACGATGCCGTGGATGTAGTCGTGGATGGCGGTGTGCTACGGATATCTTGGGACGAAAACGACGAAGCGTATCTTGAAGGCCCCGCAGTAGAGGTCTTCACCGGCGTCTGGAACGAGTGACAACCCATTAAAGCGAAGAACCTGAATCTCAGGTTGGAGAAACATGCCAGAACTAGCGAAACGTGTGCAACAACTGCCGCCATATCTGTTCGTCAACATATCGCGAGCAATCGCGGCGAAGAAAGCGCAGGGCATTGATGTGGTGTCGTTCGGCATCGGCGACCCTGACATACCGACGCCCGACGTCGTCCTTGATGCGTTGGATCGAGGCGCTCGCAAAACCCCTAACCACCGGTATCCGGAGAGCGAAGGGTTGCCAGAGTTTCGACAGGCAGTGTCGGAGTTTTACTGGCGACGTTTTGGTGTTGAGATCGATCCGGGTACAGAGGCGATCAACCTAATCGGCGCCAAGGAGGGTATTGCGCACGCGGCGCTGTGCTTCATCGATCCTGGCGACATCTCGATATCGCCAGACCCGGCTTACCCGGTCTACGAGATCGGAACGATGTTCGCTGGCGGTGAGACCCACTTCGTGCCATTGCGCGAAGAGAACGGTTACTTGCTTGACTTCTCGGAGATTCCGACTGATGTTTCCCGCAAAGCCAAGACGCTGTGGTTGAACTATCCGAACAACCCGACCGGCGCAGTGGCGGATCTGGCGTACTTCGAAGAGGCGGTGGCTTATGCCAAGGAGTTCGACCTCTATCTGTTGCACGATGCATGCTATACCGAGGTCACGTTCGACGGCTATGTAGCGCCGAGTGTCTTGCAGGTTGCTGGTGCGAAAGACGTTGCGATGGAGTTCCACTCGTTGTCGAAGACGGCGAATATGACTGGATGGCGTGTAGGCGCGGCGGTCGGCAACTCCGAGATGGTCGATGCATTGATGCGAGTAAAGTCGAATATCGACTCCGGCTTGTCTCAGGCGATTCAGGAGATGGGCATCGAGGCGATGAATCTGCCTCAGGAATGGATCGATGGGAACAACGCAATCTACAAACGTCGCAGAGACAAGGTGGTCGCCGCGCTGAATGAGATCGGCCTCGAAGCCAAGACGCCGAAAGCGACGCTGTATATTTGGACGAGAGTGCCCGCGGGTTATACTTCGGCCAGTTTTGCCGAAAAGATGCTTCAAGAGCGAGATGTGGTCGTGACGCCGGGGGCCTCGTACGGGCCGTCGGGCGAAGGCTACATCCGACTTTCGCTCACGATCCCTGACGACCAGATTGACGAGGGTATTCGTCGCATTTCTGGTTGGAGCGTCTAATACGGCGTTCGCGAGAGATAAATTGTCACGACGAAAACGATTACATTGGGCGGTGGCGAAACCGGAACGAGCATGTTTGGTCGGAGTGAAGATTCGGAGACGGGGCAAGAATTGGAAGCTCGAAGATTCAGTCGCTGAACTTGACGCGCTGGCGCGTGCCGCTGGCGCGAAGCCAGTTGCGACGATTACCCAGACTTTGAACGCGCCGTCGCCGACGTATGTTGGCTCAGGCAAGCTCGAAGAGATCGAAGACGCGATCGGCTCGCTGCATTGCGAGACGGTCATCTGCGACGACGAGTTGACACCATCGCAGCAGCGCGTCCTCGAGGATCGATTGAAAGTCAAGGTCATTGACCGTACGGCGCTGATCCTCGACATCTTTGCGGGACGGGCACGGACTCGTGAGGGCAAGTTGCAGGTGGAGTTGGCTCAGGTCGAGTACTTGATGCCGCGACTCGCAGGGCAATGGTCGCACTTGGAGCGACTCGGAGGTGGTATTGGTACACGAGGCCCCGGTGAATCGCAGATTGAAACTGACCGTCGATTGATGCGTTTGAAGGCACGTGACCTGCGACGGGCGATATCGAACGTCAGGGACCAACGCGGCGCTCAGAGGCGTCGGAGAGTGCGTGGCGACGTGCGGACCGTTTCATTGGTCGGATACACCAATGCAGGCAAATCGGCGCTATTCAACACTCTGACGGGTTCTGACATCAGATCTATCGATCGACCGTTCGAAACGCTCGATACAACGACACGGCGACTCTACTTGCCTTCGGGAACTCCGGCAACGCTCAGCGACACAGTGGGGTTCATCAACAAGCTTCCGCCGATACTCATCGATGCGTTCAACGCTACGTTGGAAGAGGCGATGTTCGCCGACTTGTTGGTGCACGTGACGGACATCTCGAACCCATTGGCTGCCGAGGCGGCGGAAGTTGTCGACGGCGTTCTCGACGGTCTCGGGCTCGGTGAGACGCCGCGGGTGCTCGTGCTGAACAAACTTGACCTCGTGACCAAGGAACCGCCGATGGGCGACGATGTATCTGAAAACGGCACCGTAATGACCTCAGCGATCAAGCGGTGGGGGATTGATGAGTTGCGATTTGCGATCGATGCGGCGTTGAACACGGATGGGCGGGAAAAGGTTGCAGACGGCTCAAACAACGGTGTGGTCGTCTGAAACGCCACGGATTACGGCGAAACGATGTGGATGGTGAAGATGGGACGAAAAGGTGACGAATAGGCTACTTCGCACTAGCCGTGTTATGTAAAGCTGGAAGTGCCAAAGACAGCTTGGACAGTCGTAAGCAATCGGATTAGGTGTGGGCTTCGTATACCCTGATATCCATGCAATTGTGAATATGCCGCGCTAATCGCCCTCTCCAGATGAAACGACAAACCATCTTCGATCGCCTTTCCTTATTTTCAGTCTCGGCACTGTCGCTGATGCTGCTGTTCGCGTTGGCTTGCAGTTCTGAGAGCGAGCCGACAACTGAAGTCGTCCAAGATGACAACGTCGTAGCCACTATGGTCGCAGATGCCGCGGGTTCCTCAGATGATCCAGAGACGACCGAGGATGTTTCGGATTCTGAAGCGCCGGTAGTCGAGGTTGTTGACGAAGAACCCGAAGCATCGGCCGATGAATCGGTAGCCGCTGCCTTGGATAACGGTCAAGAGGCTGTGTCTCAGGTCATCGAACTGCCTAAAACACGTCAATTGCCAGATGCGGTGCCTGAGGATGTTGCAGTTATCTGGGAGGCGTTCCAGTTCATCAATGACGAGTATGTGGACTACAGCCTGATCGATCATGGCGAGATGTCTGAACAGGCGATCTTGGGCTTCATCGAGGCGCTAGGCGATCCGCACATGACTTACATATCAGCCGATCAGATGCGAATGAGCCGTGATGATCTTGCCGGTGAGTTCTTCGGGATTGGCGCCACCGTCGCGCAGGCACCGGATGGCAAAGGCGTGATCATTCAGTCCCCCATGGAAGACTCGCCTGCGATGAGGGCTGGAATCAAGCCTGGTGATCGCATACTGGCGGTTGATGGTGTCGATGCGACGACTTGGACCGTCAGCGAGGCAGTGTTGGTGATACGTGGCGAGGAAGGTGTGCCGGTGATACTGACGATCTTGCGTGTTGGTGAAACGGATCCGATGGATGTGGAGATAATCCGCGGGCGTGTTCCATTGGTGTCGGTATTTTCGAGATTGATACCGGATACGCCATATGGGGAGTTGGATATAAGGACGTTTACGGATGAGACGCCTGGGGAGATCCGAGAGCATATGAATGAGCTTTTGGATCAAGGCGCCGAAGCTGTGGTGATCGATCTGAGGAACAATCCAGGTGGGTTGCTCCATGCGACACTCGACTCGGCTAGCGAGTTCATCCCTGAGGGGCGGTTGGCTTACGAACAGGACCGGAACGGGGCCCGTCGGGACTTCTACGCTCATGGCGAGGCGAATTTCGAGAACGTGCCGATCGTGGTTCTTGTGAATGAGTGGTCTGGTAGCGGTGCTGAACTGTTTGCGGGGGCGATTCAGGACCATGGACGCGCAGTGCTGATCGGAATGAAGACGTTCGGGAAAGGGAGCGTCAACATCACTCGGACGCTGTCGAATGGCGCGGGTCTGAACATCACGATTCGACGCTGGTACACGCCTGAGGGCAATGTGATCGAGGGTGTAGGTTTGACTCCGGATGTGATCGTGGAGGGTGATCCGACGCCAGATCAGCGGGATGTGGATTGGGTCGAGCCACAGATGGATGCCGCGATTAAGCAGTTGAATTTCCAGACGCAGGTTACGACGGCGGTGGGGCCTTAGAGACGCGGGCAACCACAAGGATTGCCCCTACGATTTTTTCGCATAATTGTAGTAGATGGGGTTGTTGACCTCTGCCCTGCACCCCTCTGGATTCCCGCCTTCGCGGGAATGACGGTAATTTGCGGGGATGAGATTGATTTCTGGTTATGGCACGTAAGAATCGCAAGAAGAAGGTATCTGCCAACGGTGCGGCTACGTCTGGGACGATGGCTACTAATCGGCGTGTCCGGTATGACTACCATCTTTTGGATGATTTTGAGGCTGGGTTGGTTTTGAAGGGTTCGGAGATTAAGTCGATTAGGGATGCGAAGGTTGATATTTCGAATGCGTATGTTCGGATTTCGGATGGTGAGGCTTGGTTGGTGAATGCGTATATTGCTCCGTATGAGTCGGCTGGTGTTTGGACGCAGCACGAACCATTGCGAGAGCGAAAGCTGCTGTTGCATCGTAAGGAGATTGAGTTTCTACGAGGGCGGGTTGAGCAGCAGGGTTTGACGATTGTGGTTCAGCGGATTTATATCGTTCGTGGAGTTGCGAAGGTTGCGATCTCGTTGGCTCGGGGCAAGCGGCATGAGGATCGTCGGGAGGCGATTCGGAGGCGGGATCAGGAGCGGGACATGGCGCGGGCGATGCGGAGGTAGTTGCCCCCTTTGTCCTTCGGACATTTTCCCGCTGAGCGGGAGAAACACTGATGCCATGCGCCCGGGCACCCCTGCGTTCTCGCTTGGCTCACCCGCTCTTAATATCCCCCTGAGAGGGACGGAGAAAGGGGCTTTGCGAAGGTAAATACATACGGAACCGTTATGGGTCGATCAGATCAACGTCTACGAGATAATCGGGAGGCAGGGGGACAAGAAATACCTCCAAGGCGGCCAGTATAGCCAATGCCGAAACTGTCTGATCAGGGTCTAGCGTCATTGGTTCGGGAAGCCGCAGGGGCTCTTGCTGCCAATGGGATAACGCATGACGCAATCTGTTGTAAAACTCATCATGCTCCTCAAGATCGAGATGCATGGTAGCGGTCGCAAGAGAGACTCGAAGCAATGCATGAACAACTGCAACCGTGTGAGGATCAAGCCACTCGTCATAATAAGGCGTGTCAGGGTGAGGCATCAATCACTTCTTACCGAGGGTGTTGCTTTAATTGTTGCGCCGAATTGCATTAACGCCACCGGCGTTCTCGCTCGTCATCAAAACCGCACAGGGCAAGAAGCCGACGCTCGATCCTCCAAACCGACTCAGTGGTTCTATTTGGGTTTTCGAGTTCGTCGGACAAGTCAAGAACGCCGCCGATGATGTCGTATGCCTCTTGAGTATTGACCGACCGCCTCATTTCGTCTTCGTATAGCACAAACAGCAAGTTGTAAGCATAGTGTCCCTCCGTGAATAGTTGGTGAAAGGCGTAGCAGATCGTCGCAGCGTCCAAATGCCCTTGGCTGTAGCCGCTTGGCGCTGTAGGAACGCGTGTCGGCGTTGGGGCGACGTAGCTGGTTCTGTTTGATGTGCGGAGTTTGGATAGATCAGGCGTTGGTCTTGGTGCCATCCAACTGGGCGGCTTCGGGGTGGCATGTGGTCTTGCACGGCTTCTCGCGGCGAGATTTGCCTTATACCTTTCCTTCTCCCAATAAGACATGGCGGTCGGTATTGGGCGTGGTGTTGCTCTAACACTGGTTCTATACCCCTGTTTATTCGGCTCTGGTGCTTCCCCTTCATGCGTGATGCTGTACCATCCAATCCACCCCACTATCGCTAGGAGTGCAATCAAAAGCAAACCTACCATGCAGGCAGGGAATTCACCTTGCTGCATCTCACGCCTCCCGGCGCGGTTTCAGCGCGGCAGATACGGCGATACAATGTGGCATTTGATGCCTCCTTTGTGGAATTAGGGGGTGTTCGCCCTTTTTAGTTTAGGCGGGGTGTTTTGTTTTGGCAAAGGTGGTTGAGGGGGTGTATCTGACAATGCCTTTGCTGGAGCCTGGGTGTCCAGGGGTGTTGTAGAGGGCGCATCCGTCGCAGCTGGATCGGATTCCACATGGAGTGGGTGTGAGGGTTGTTTGAGTGCCGAAGGGTTCACCGGGGTCGGCCAAGATGGATGCCTTCGTTTCGCGTTTGACCTCTGCCCTGTTGCGCGTCAGATGCTCGATGCCGCCATCGCTGCGGGTTTTGCGCTCCTGGCTGAGGAGGGAGTCGAGGCGAAGCTGCTTGGCCGGCTCGGGACGATGTCCGGGGAATGTGATGAATGGCCATGCCCACTTCTGGACCACGCCCATGACGGTGAGTTCCTGCCATCGGGTGATCTTGGCTCGGCGTCGGTTATTGAGTATGCGTTCGACGCTGATGGGTCCGAGTCCGGGTGTTCGTATCAGCTGGTCGCGGGTTGCGACGTTGATATCGACTGGGAATGCGTCGAGGTTTTCGAGTGCGATGGTCTGTTTGGGGTCGAGTTCGAGCGGCATGAATCCTCCTTGGTCGAAGGATTTTTTGATTTCGTTGTCGGAGAATTTGTAGACGCGTTTGAGCCAGTCGAGCTGGTAGAGCCGGTTGGTTCGCTGCATCGGGGTTGCGGGGTGCTCTTCTAGTGGTGTGTATCGGACGGGACGGAAGGGCGAGTAGTAGACGCGCTTGAGTTCCCAGTCGGCGTAGAGCTGCGAGATGCGGTTCAGGATGTCGAGGTCGGTTTCGTCTGCGGCTCCGACTACTAGCTGTGTGGCTTGTCCGATGGCTCCGTTGGTAGGTCCTCGTTTGAGTTCGTCGATCCAGGCCATGGGGTCCATGATGTCGCGTTGGTAGTGCTTCATCTTGGAGAGTTTGTTCATGTGTTCGAGGGTTGTGGTTTCTAGGTTTACGGAGAGGCGGGTTCCGAGGAGGTGTGCGGCTTCGACGATGTTGCGTTCGGTGCCGGGCATGACTTTGAGGTGGATGTAGCCGTTGAAGTTGTATTTGTTGCGGATTAGGTCGACGACTTTGACCATTCGTTCGGTGGTTTTGGAGCCGGTTCCGGCGACTCCGGAGCTTAGGAATAGTCCTTGTACGGTCTGTCTTTCGACGAGTTCGTTGAAGGTTTTGGCGAGTTCGTCGACTTTGAAGCCGAATCGTTTGCGGGGTACCCAGTGACTGTTTGGGCAGAAATGGCAGTCCATTTTGCAGAAATCCGTAAACATTACCTGCATCAGGTTGGTGAATTTGCCATTGGGGAGTCGGGATCGATAGACGCCGGGACCGGGGTTGTTGCGAGGGATGGAGTAGGGGGCGCGTTCCTTGACGGGCATCGGGCTCTGCCCTGCTTGTGTTGAGGGTAGGATGATGTCGTCGGTGGCCATTTTGCCGAGGTGGTACATCTTGGTCCAGCGGTCGGGTCGGGTTTTTGTGAGCATGGTTTGGCTCCTGCATTTTAGGACGGGCGTTAAATAATATCACAGGCGTATCAGTTTTGCAAGAAATGGGATTTGTTTTGAGGCGTTGTATAGCCGCTAGATTGCGGCAATCTGCGGCAATGAGTAGCAATCAACGGCAATGAGCGGCAATATCGCGGCGGGGGTGTTTTGCGGTGGGATTCGGGGTGAGATGTGAAGGATGTGTCGGGTATGAATATGTAACGGATGTGAGATGATGGTTTTCGTAGGATTTAGTGGTCTGATTGGAAGTGGAATTTAGAACAAGATTGCCGCTGGAGTAGCAATTTCGCGGCAATTTCGCGGCAACGCGAGTTTTTGAACAAGTTCAAAAAGTTGGAGAGGGGGTTTTTGGGGTGTTGAGGGGGATGAATTGCTCAACGACGGTTTGTTGAGGGTTGCGTTGGCCGCTGTCTGAATCGCGGATTATGCGGATTTGGGATGGGCAGGACGGGGCATACCCCTGCGAGCTTGCTTCGCTCGCTCGCGTCCCCTTTCGTTCCGAAAGGGGACGGGTTTGGTTGGTGGGTTAGACTGGGGTTACTGGATTTCAACGTTTCATGATCACGTCGGAACACATAGAGACTGCTCGCAAATTCTTGGTCGATGCGGACCGAGAGTTTGAGGGAGGCGACCTATTGCAGGCATCCGAGAAGCTCTGGGGTGCCGCGACTCACGTCGTCTTGGCGGAGATGCGACGGCGAGGCATCACGCCATCCGGGCACAAGGCGACGGTCGATGCCGTTGAGTTAATAGGCGAGGATTACGAAGAGCCGTCGTTGCGCCCGCTCTTCACGTCGGCGGAGATGTTGCACGCCAATTTCTACCATGGCTTTTTAGATGCCGAGAGGTTTCAAGAGCAACGCGAGTTGACGCGTCAGTTCGTAGGGCGCGTGTTGGCATATACGGATTGATCTGCGTGGTGAATTAGGAGGGCTTTCGCCCTGCCCCTCTGGATGGGTGTTGAGGGGGCCGTGGAGTGGGAACGTGAAGGATCTATCTCGTCTTCCGGCGGTGAGAAAACACGATTTTTCGGGGATGTAATGATCTTTTGCCAAATCGGTTAGAAGAAGGTGTGCGCTCTGGCTTAGAATCGAATTTCGCAACGATGTGGGAATTGTTGACGCATTTATTTCTAAAGGATCCAAGGTCCGACCTCTACCATGAGAAGATCAGAAACTAACCGTGAAGAAGTGGTAAACGCTAACCTTGCTGAATCATTGAAGAGCCTCGGTATCGCGGCGCGTGCGGAGCGACGGAGCCGCGAGGGGATACCTGATGTACGTGTCGACCTGATTGGCGGTTACGAGATCATTTTGGAGTGCAAGTACGAAGGTTCTACGAGTCTTTTGGAATCGCAACTTGCGACGCGCTTGGCTAGCTTCCCGAATGCTGCGGGGATCGTGGGGATGGTGTATCCGAGTTGGATGCGGGAAGAGAGGGATATTCCTGATGCCTTGGTCGCTGCAACGGATTTTGAATGGTGGTTGTACGGCTCACGAGGCGTAGTCGAACCGACTCGCCGTGTGCGTGGTGGCAATGTCGAAGACTTGGCCGACTACTTGCGGGTATTGCCTATGGAACTGGAGGCGGTGGACCAGGTTTATGCGGCCGCTGGAGTTGTCGGGCACGCACTTGAAGGAGCGGCAGCGAAGATTTTAGGACACGCGCGGGTTGCGCGGCTGGTTTCTGAACTGATCGCTGATTCTGATCAGGAGAGGGATAAAGCGGCTGCGTTGCGGATCGGATGTCTGGTGCTTTTCAATGCATTGGCATTTCAAGAACGCCTTGCCTTGGCAGAGGACAATGTGTCTTCGGTGAGCGAGGCACTGGAAGACGGCCTCGTGGGATTACGAGACGCTTGGAAATACATCTGCGACGAGATCGACTACGTGCCAGTGTTCGAGTTGGCGGGCGAAATAATCAGAGTATTGGGGTACGCGCCTCGCGATATGAGGGTTCCATTCATAGAGCCTTTGGTTCAGGCCGTGGAAGATACGCGTGAGTTGGAGGGACACGATCTTTCTGGGCGCCTGTTTCACACTCTGTTAACGGATGCCAAGTTCACCGGTGCGTATTACACATCCGTTCCGGCGGCTACGATGTTAGCAAGGTTGGTCTTTGATGATTGGCCTGCCAACATCGACTGGTCGGATCACGAATTCCCAGGTTCGCTGAACGTGGCTGATCTAGCTTGTGGCACCGGGACGTTGTTGATGGCTGTTGCTTCTGAGGCGGAGCGTAAGCATCTTGTAGCAGGCGGAACAGACGCCGCCGCGCTTCACAAAGCGATGGTTGAGCAGGCGTTGCACGGTTACGACGTGCAGCTATCGGCGATTCATTTCGCTGCTACCAGTCTGGCGATGCTGAATCCGTCGATTCAGTTTGATCGAATGAATCTATATGTGATGCCTTTGGGGGTGAACGGCGATCAGGCGCTTCTCGGCTCATTGGAGTTCCTGAAAACGGATGAGGCGGCGGTGCAATTTGCGTTGTCGGACCCCGACTTTGGGACGACGTTGCGGGATGCCGGAGAGGTATACGGCGGCGGTTCGCGCGGCGCAACCGAGGGTGTAACTGCGAGGTTGCCTGATTTGGATCTGGCGATAATGAACCCGCCTTTTACGCGGTCGGTAGGCGGCAATCTATTGTTCGGCAGCATGCCACAGGCTGAGCGTCGGCAACTTCAGAGCGAGTTGTCGCGGCGGTTGAAGTTGATGCAAGCATCATCAACGGCTGGACTTGGTGCCGCTTTCGTAGCGGCCGCATCGCCAAAGTTGCGCCCCGGTGAGGGACGCTTGGCGCTAGTTTTGCCAGTGACGGTTTGCACTGGCCCGTCTTGGTCGCAGACTCGGGCGTTGATAGAGAACGGCTACACGTTAGATGTAGTTGTAACGTCACATGATCCTGAGCGATGGAACTTTTCTGACAGCACGGATTTGTCGGAAGCGTTGTTGATCGCTACGCGCCGTCCTGAGAACGGAAACGACGTGGACCATCGGACCACTTTCGTGAACCTTTGGCAGAACCCGAAAGGAGTGTTGGACGCGCATCTGGTGGCCGATACAGTCAACATGACGCAACCGGCGAGGATCGAGGATGCGGGCACTGCCCTGCTAGAGGTTGATGGTGAACATGTAGGCGAAGTGTTTTCGATTCCGGAATCGAAAATCAAGGGTAAACAGTGGATCGGAGTGCAGTTTGCCCGTGCGGATGTCGTTCGGAGTGCATTGAGGTTATTGGATGATCGAGAGGTTTGGGTACCGGGCGAGATGACGGTTGGCAACGTGCCGATGTGTCGGCTCGAAGAGATTGGTGAAATAGGTCCTGACCGTCGCGATCTTTGGGACGGGTTCGAACGAACAGATAGTGTAACCGCGTATCCAATGGTGGAGAATCACGAGACTGAAAAACGAAAAGGTTTCGTTACCGAACCCGATAAGTATCTTTCCCCGCTCGTAACAGCACGTCCGGGCCGCAACCTCAAACCGTTTGATCAATTGTGGCCGAAAGCGGGCCGTATCCTAATCTGCGAAAGGCTGGGACTTAGCACCGCAAGAGTTGTCGCTATGCGATCAGAAACGCGCGTGCTTTCTAATGTATGGTGGCCTGTTCGGAATTCAAGCGAAGCGAGTGAGAAAGCGTTAGTCGCATGGATGAACTCCAGCCTGGGGATATTAGGGCTTCTAGCCAAACGAAACAGCACGCACGGCGGTTGGGTAGCACTCAAGAAGGCAGACCTGAAGGGAATTCCAGTCCTCGATCCGCGTCAGCTTTCATCGACACAGCTTCAGGCGCTGTCTGACCTATTCGATGAGTTAGCGGATGCGGAGTTTGAGCGGTTGCCGGGGATGGCGGATTGTGCGGCGCGGTCGGCGTTAGATGGTGGGGTGTCGGAGATTCTGGGGTTGCCGGACTTGCGGGGGTTGAGGTTGCTGTAGGCTTCGGAGCCGGTGGTTTGTGGAGTGGGGTTGTGAGGGGGGATTGAAGCAGATGCGATACTCAGAGCAAGGTAAAATCTCGGTACGATGCCACGGGTCAACCCAGAAATAA
>DAOUJE010000120.1:0-3160 GCA_034423055.1 Dehalococcoidia bacterium
ACATCTATGTGCCACGTATCCAAGTTGGAGTTGACTTGATTGTGATGGCCGTGCGGTTGGTATGGGACACCGTCGGGAGATCTGAAGTGGACGCGGCACGGCAGGATTTGCCCAGTCTCATCGTCGACAACTTTGACTCGTACCCAGTTCTTACCCGGTTCGATCAACGAGATGTGGATATTGTCGGTCTCGACTTGACCTTGATTTTCGACATCCCCCCATTTGACTGAGTCGATCTTTTCGCCAGCTTGAGACACTTCGACGGTCGCCGATGGCGTGCCGGAGAGTTCGACGTATGAAGGGCTGGATTTCGGGTTTTGTGCTTCGCCGAAACCCCGTTGAGGGTCGGTCAGGAAATCGTCGGTTGATTGTTCCGGTAAGGGATGGGTGTAGGTTCGCTCCCCTCGGTCGATGGTGACGTCTAGATCAAACGGCTTTTCGGCTTGGTCAGCGTCTTTGAGGTCGATGCGTACAGGCCTGCGCGCCTTGCGTGAGAACGGGTGTTCGTCAACGTGACCGATGGTTACGCCAGCGACGATGAAGCGTGGTCCGCGAGGGACGATCTCGATCGATTCGATGACACGCTCTGGGTTCGGATTTCGCCACGCGAACAGCCAGTACCACTCGGGTTGGGCTTGGACGACCTCTGTTTGCCGTCTGCCGGTCTCTTCCCAACGCCCCTCGTGGCGCGGCGTGAGGGCATCGCCCTGATCGGTCACCGCGAGATAGGGGTAACCGACTCCGTAGCGCGATATCCCTTGCCGGTCGCCGACCGCGCTGATCTCGTAACGTTCGCGAATTGGGACGGTTTCGGTCTCGCCGCCCTCAAACCGGATTACATAGTCGGCGACATGAACGCCTATCGGGCCCATCGCGTCTTGTTCCGTTTCCATCTGCCGGTGGGCGAAGATCACGTTGTGCGCATTGTTGCCGATAGGCAGGGTTACCGACGCGTCGCCGTCCGCCAACGAGACGTAACAGTTGTCGGACGGATCATCATCGGGCACGCCGACGTTGAAAGGGAGTCCTCGCATCGTTTGCGGCCCAAGTAAGGGGCCTTCACCGGGTAGGCACTCTATGCCGGCGTTGCAAGAATTGGAAATGTCGATGATTTCATAGTCCACGATGCGAGCCACCTCAGCTTAGCGGTCAAAGTACTATGCATGGTATCCAAATCCATTCGAGTCCGCGATCTTGCAGAGCGGACATGTTGCGCGGCAGAGGTTGCGAAATGAAAGCACTAAGGTACTACGGGCGCCAAGACATGCGATTAGAGGATGTTCCGATCCCGGAGCCGGCAGATGACGAAGCGCGTTTGAGCATCATGTACGCTTCGATCTGCCAGACCGACGTTGAACGGTGGTGGCACGGGCCCACGATGGGTAGGTGGCGGACGCCGCCAAGAACGGTTGGTCATGAAACTGCGGGCCGAGTCGAAGCCGTTGGTGCCGATGTTCACGGTTTGTCCGTCGGCGACCGCGTGATGGTCAACAATATCCGGCCTTGTACAGAGTGCTACTGGTGCATCCGAGGTTTGCAGTCGAGTTGCGCTGATGTGAGCAGTGCCGGGTTCGCGTTGGATGGCGGACTAGCGGAGTACATGGTCTGGCCGGAAAGTCACCTGATCAAATTGCCCGACAGCATCCCAGACGTGCAAACTCCGTTGATCGAGCCGACGTCGGTTGCAGTGCATGGGACGAGGAGGTCGGGCGTCAAGGCGGGCGACACTGTTGCGGTGATTGGTTGCGGGACGGTTGGGATGTTGACGATGCAGGCTATGCGGGCCGCGGGTGCGCGAGTCATCGCCGGTGATCTTCGGGCGCAATCACTCGAACTAGCTTTGAAGCTAGGCATGGACGCCGCGGTTAACACCGGAGACGAAGATGCGCTTGAGCAACTGCTGGACTTGACTGACGGGGTCGGCGCTGACATTGTCGTCGAGACGGCCGGGGCTGTAGTGACGCCGCGCATCGCGATCAATTGGACTCGACCGGGCGGTACAACCGTGTTGGTCGGGATCCACGCGGAAGGATCTGAGTTTGATTTCAACGAGATCGTCGGGACGGAGAGGGCCGTTATAGGTTCGGTCGCTGCATCACCGGGCGATATGGAGAAGGGCATCCAACTCATCGCTGATGGGAAGATCGTGCTCGATGATCTCGTCTCGGCTGTGATCCCGTTAGAGCGTGTTATGGAGGACGGTTTCGAGCGGATGCGACGACCTGAAAAGGACGTTTTCCGGATAATGGTCTCGCCCAATTGACGTCCGGGTTGAGACCTTTACGGCGAGGGCGGGAAAGGATCGTTTTCGCTCACCATTGCCTGGGCTTCGCGTTTGGTGGTGCCGTGGATAGCCTGATCTCCCCATAGGCTCTTCACGTATGCCAACACATCGATTATCTCTTCGTGCGTCAGCAGCTCGCCAAATGCGGGCATTCCTGATTTGAAACCTGCCAATCCTTGCTGTTCCAGATATGCACCGCCCAGCGAGACTTGCTTGTAGAGTGTGCCGTCTCCGTGGTGCCAGCTGTGGGCGGAGCCGTTTAGGGGAGGTGCTGGCAGCGTGCCGTCAGGGTTCGTGGCCTGCCAGTTCGGCTGCCCCTCGCCGTTCGGTCCGTGACAGGTGGCACATCTTTCGATGTAGATGCCTTGACCGCGTTCTACAGGGTCGGATGATGTGGCGACTTGCTCAGAACTTGATTCGCTTCCGCAGGCGAACGCGAGCAACGAAGCGAGAATGCAGGGCAGGATCACAGTGACCGCGCGTCGTAACATGACTCCGAGTAATCCAATCAACCGGTGTTCGGTTCCCGAAGAATATATATTGCAGGTTGGCTTGGACTACTGAACGCTCAATTCCTACGACAAAACAACGGGTGGGGTGAAAAATGCACTACGGCGATGAAAGAACGCACGGATGCCGCGTATCGGATGCTTGGACGTATCGCGGGCTAAAGACCGTGGTGATGGAAAATTCGATGATCCGAGTATTGATCCTGGCCGACAAGGGTGCGGACATTTATTCATTCGTACACAAACCTACAGATACGGAGTTCATGTGGCGGTCGCCTTGGGGAGTTCGAGATCCGCGCCCATTCGTGCCCTCAACCGGTTCGACTCAAGGGATGTGGCTCGATTACTACGAGGGTGGATGGCAGAC
>DAOUJE010000121.1:0-9369 GCA_034423055.1 Dehalococcoidia bacterium
TCATGTTGGTTTCGTCAACCCACTCCTGCGTATCTGGTTAAGCGGTTGTAGATGTTTCCTACAAGCGAGTAGAAGAGGCTCATCGCGAGGTAGGTGACCATTACCATGCCGATAAGTGAGATTGCGGGTGCGATCTGAGTCATGGTGGTGGACACGCTGACGAGGTCTGGATATCCGATGGCGGCGGCGAGGCTGGAGTTCTTGGTGAGGTTCAGGTACTGGCTGATCATCGGTGGGATGATGACGCGCAGGGCTTGTGGGAATATGACGTAGCGGAGTGATGAGTTGGTGTGGAGTCCGAGGGCCCGGGCGGCTTCGGTCTGCCCGCGGTTTACGGCTTGGATGCCGGCGCGGACGATTTCGGCGATGAATGCGGAGGTGTAGATGACGAGTCCGATTAGGAGTGCGAAGAATGATCCGGTGAGTCGGGCTCCGCCTTGCAGTCTTCCGAATGGGCCTTCTTGTCGTTCGGGTATGACGATGTCGAGGGGTGAGAAGATGATGAGTCCGATGATGGTGAGGGCGAGGAATATGAGGAAGCCGATGACGACGGGGTAGCTAGGTTTGCCGGTTTCGATCTCTCTACGGTTGAGGGTGTTGAAGGCGACGATGGCGGCAATGATTCCGACGACAGTCAGGATCGCCCATGGCCAGAATCCTCCGAGAGGTGTAGCCCATGGCAGATAGAAGCCGCTGTTGTTGAGATAGAAGGCGTCGAAGAAGATATATCCTTCGCGGATGTTTGGGAGTTCGAGGATGATGAGGAACCAGAAGAGAAGCTGGATAAGGAGTGGGATGTTGCGGAAGGTCTCGATGTAGACGAGGGCTAGCCGACTGAGGAGCCAGTTGGAGGATAGCCGAGATACGCCGATGACGATTCCAAGGAGTGTGGCGATGATGACGCCGAGTACGGATGCTTTGACGGTGTTGAGTGCGGCGACGGTGAAACCGTAGAGGTAAGACTGGGAAGGGTCATATTGGATGACGGATTCGCCGATGGGTATCTGAGCGGCATCGTCGAGGAAGCTGAATCCGAAAGGTATTTGGCGGTCTTGGATTTCGTTGGCGACGTTAAAGATGAATCCAGAGACGATAGCGATGACGACGATCGCAGAGATGATCTGGACGACCCACTGGATGAAGACGACGTTGCGCCACAGTGGGATTCCGCCAGGGTATAGGATGCTCTGCACTGCTGATATCTCGTTAACGCGTCGTGATGCACAAGACGGCTTTGATGTAGTTTAACGGGTTGACGTGCGATGGGGTGATGGTGGATGTGCGCGTTTCACCCTCATTATTACCCCCTCTTAATCTCCCTTGGAAGGGGCCTTTGCGAAACCCTCTCCCTTGATGCCCAAGGGGGAATTGCAGGGGGGGGTAGAACCCGATCGGGCATCCCCTAAGAACTTCGCTACGCTAGTTCGCGTCCTTGTTGTCGGTCGTTTTGGGCTGAGCGAAAGGGACGGATCGGCAAGTTTTGCAAAGAACTCCTGAAAGGGAGAGGGGTGTGCCTGCCGCTGCACCTTCCGGGCATACCCCGCTCGCGTCGCTCCGATTGCTCGCGCCTCTTTCGCCTTGCGAAAGGGGCGGAAAATAGAAAGGGGGATGCGTGTGCATCCCCCTTTTGGGTTTGGTCGGTTTGACCGGGTTCTAGCGCAGGGGTGCTGCGTAGATTTGGCCGCCTTTGGGGCAGTCGCCGCAGGGAGCGTCTGACCATAGGGCGTTTCGGCCGCCTTCTCGTGGAAGGTCGATGCCGTCGGGGCCGAGGTTGCGGTCGTAGATCTCGCCGTAGTTGCCGACGGCGTTGATCACATCTTGCATGAAGGTCTCGGAGAGTCCGAGGGTCTCTTGCCCGATAGTGCCTTCGGTTCCGAGCAGCCTCTTGACCTTGACGTTGTCGCCGGCAGCCATAGCGGCGACGTTACCGCTGTTGATTCCGTAACCCTCTGCGTAGATCAGGCCGGACATGACGGTCTTGACAATGTCAAACCACTGGTCGTCACCGTGCGGAACGACTGGACCGAGCGGCTCTTCGGAGATGGTCTCCGGGAGTATCACGTGGTCGGCAGGATTCTGTAGCGAAGTGCGAAGTGCGGCTAGCTGCGAGCGGTCGTTGGTGAAGACGTCGCAGGCGCCGGACTCGTAGGACGAGAGGACGACATCAGTGTCTTCAAAGACCTGCGGGTTGTATTCCAGGTTGTTCTGTCGGAAGAAATCGGCCATGTTGAGCTCGGTGGTGGTACCGCTGGTCACACAGACGGCTGCACCGGAGAGGTCGTAGGCGGAGGTTACACCGAGGTCGGCAGGAACCATGAAACCTTGACCGTCGTAGAACATGGTCTGAGCGTAGTTGCCCCACTGTGCGTCACGGCTGGTGGTCCAGGTGACGGTTCGAACTAGGAGGTCGACTTCGCCAGATTGGATCGTCGGGCCACGCTCGGCGGCGGTGATGTACTGGATCTCTATGGCTTCGGGGTCGTTCAGGACGGCAGTTGCGACTGCTCGGCAGAGGTCGATGTCGAAACCGACGTTTCGGCCGGCATCATCGAGTGCGCCGTAACCGGGAACGTCGTTTCTGCTGGCGCAAATGACGTGACCGCGGTCTTGGACTTGAGCGAGTCGCCCGCCAGTCTCCTCCATCGACATCATGGCCTCGTCAGCCATCATCTTCGCATCTTCAGCCATTTTGTTGGCCTCGTCGGCGCGGGCTTCGGCGGCATCGGCTCGTGCGTTGGCGTCGCTGAGCGCGGACTGCGCGGCGGAAGCGGTGGCTTGCGCGTTCTGAAGGTCTGCGTCAGTCGGGCCTTCATCGCTCGTGCAAGCACTGACAGCGACAGCCAATACCGACACCATTGCGAGTGCCGACATCAGGATCTTCAGTTTCATGTTGTTAGTTCCTCCAGGTTCTTCACGTTCTCAGTTGAGATGGAATCAATGCATTGTGACACGTTGCATCATTTTCAGTTTACGCCATTGAGAGTGATTCAACCGTTTTGTTTCGCAGAATTGTAGCCGCTTCCCCGTTGTCCACTCATTTTGAGTTCCCGCCTGCGTGAGCACTGCCTACGTCGCCGCTTCGCCTCGACGCGTCACCCTCGCTGCACCCGCGTGATGCGAAATTATGCGACCGGCATGCCGTCATTCCGAGACATGCAAACTGTCATTCCGAGCCCCTCGCGCTGTCATTCCGAGCATGGCGAGGAATCTCATAAAGCCGTCCTGGGGATGCGGTATGAGATTCTTCACTCCGCTGCGCTGCGTTCAGAATGAGATGACCCAGGGCGGCTGCGTTCAGAATGACATGACCTAGGGCGGCTGCGTTCAGAATGACATGACCGAGGGCGGCTGCGTTCAGAATGACATGACCGAGGGCGGCTGCGTTCAGAATGACATGACCGAGGGCGGCTGCGTTCAGAATGACATGACCTAGGGTTGCGCTGCGTTCATAATGACATGACCTAGAGCGGCCTGTCAGGCAAGAGGAACCACTCCAATGTCGACACAATCTGATTTTTGCATCATGCGTGCTGCGCGAAGGGGACGCGAACCAGCGTAGCGCAGTTCGCGGGGATGCCCGGTCTGTCTCTAAAAGCCCCTTCAATTCCCCCTTGGGCAAAGGGGGAGGGTTTTGCAAACGTCCCGAAGGGGACAATCAGCTGTTGTGCGGGAATGAAGGGATCATCGCAAGGGTGCGGCGTAGATTTGTCCGCCGTTGATCCATAGATCGTTGCGGCCTTTGCGTGGCAGGCCGATGCCGTCTACGCCGAGGTTGCGCTCGTATATTTCCCCGTAGTTCCCAACTTGCTTGATGACGTCTTGCATGAAGATCTTTTCGAGGCCGAGGGCTTCTTGCCCGAAGTCGCCTTCGCTGCCTAGCAATCTCTTGGCTTTGATGTTGTCGCCTGCTGCCACTTCATCGACGTTGGTGCTGTCGATGCCGTAGGCCTCGGCGTAGATGATGCCGGCCATGACGATTTTTACGACATCAAACCATGCTTCGTCGCCGTGTGGGATGACTGGGGTCAGTGGTTCTTCGGAGACAATTTCGGGAAGGATCAAGTGTTCGTCGGGATTGGGAAATTCTGTCAGGAGCGATGCGAGGCCTGAGCGGTCGGTTGTGAAGGCATCGCACTGCCCTGCTTGATATGCGTCGATAGCGACTTCGGTCTGCTCGAAGACGGTGGGAGTGAAATCGAGATTGTTTTGACGGAAGTAGTCGGCTAGATTAAGTTCGGTGGTGGTGCCGGAAGTTACACATACAGCGGCACCTCCCAGTTCGAGGGCTGATGTGACGCGGGAGTCTTTCCGCGTCATGAAACCTTGACCGTCGTAGAACATGACTGGAGCGAAGTTTCCCCAATTTACATCGCGGTTGGATGTCCATGTGGTGGTCAAGTTCATCAGGTCGATTTCGCCGGATTGGAGAGCGGGACCGCGTTCGGCGAGGTCGGTGAAGCGGAATTCGACGGCGTCGGCATCGCCGAGGACTGCTGCGGCTACAGCGCGGCATAGATCGACGTCGAAGCCGATGCTCTGCCCTGATGCGTCGAGCGAGTGGAAACCGGGGGTGTCGTTTCCGGTGGCGCAGACTATCTTGCCGCGGTCTTTGATGGCGGCGAGTCGGTCGGCGGATTTTTCGGCTTGTTCGGCGCGTTGGATTGCGTCGTCGCGTTCAGCGATTGCGTCGCCGCGCTCGGATATGGCTGCTTGGGCGGTGGCTTGTGCGCGTTCGACGGCAACCTCATTGGCACCGCTGTCGGAGGTACAGGCGGCAATAAGGAGGGTTGTCGAAAGGATGAGGATTGTTGCTAGGAGTCTCATGGTGTTGTGGCTCGCTGGCAATTGTTCGAGCGCTGGTTTCAGATCTCGAGCAGAATTGCGATGTTTTCAATGACCTCATCGACCAAATTTGGAGGTGCGGTTCCAATGTGTCGGGCGTATCGGGCACGCCAATCAAAGCTTTTGACTTGATCAGCTAGTACCACTCCTGAGATACTGGATTCCGATTGCAACGCAACCTCAAAATCGTAGCCGCCGACACGGCTGGTTATCGGACAGAGGAGCACGAGCCCCCGATGTAAGTTATATGACTTCGGGCTTAACACGAGTGCTGGACGACGTCCTGACTGTTCATGGCCGGCTTGAGGCATAAACTCGACCCATATCAGGTCGCCACGATCGGGTACGAATTCACCGTTTACCAAATCTCATTGCCCCGTGGCCCGTCGGTTTTGATTTCGGGATGAAGATGGTCGGCGTTTTTCAACGATTCGATCATTTCTTCGAGTGTTTTCCTGCGTTTTTTGAGGACCAGTCCTTTACCGTCGCGGGTCAACTCGATCTGTGTTCCTTCTTGGACACCCCACTCCTCGGCTATAGCTTTGGGTATACGGACAGCGAGGCTTGATCCCCACTTGGAGACGCGTGTTTTCAGTGCCATGTCGGTTCTCCTAATGTACCTATGTATCCTTTGATATATCTTCTGGTATATCACAGGCCACAGGATCGGCGGGGCGAAGGCACGCGCATTCCTTTGTGAGGTGTCTATGGATGTGGATGATCTTCTGTGGCGTCGATCCAGTAGAGCGTGCAATCGTCGTAACTGGTTCTACGCTCTTCGTCGTGCACCCTGATTTCGCCCGTGTATTGCCTGTAAGTGGAAGTGGGATCGTTCTCTTGAGAGTCGTATGAGCCTATATAGATGCGACAGCCGGAATCAAGCCAGGTGAAACGCGTAACTCCGTCGGGAGCATCATCGAATGTGATGGTGATGAGGTCAGAACTGTCGAGAATGTCGGTTGCGCTCTCGTCAACGGTGATTCTGAAGATATTCTCTTCCGGTTCTTCGCGAGGGTTGATGGTCGCAGTGAACTCATCGTCGATGTCGTTATTGGTCTGAGGTTCGATAACGAGAACGGTTTCTACAACCTTCGTTTCACCTTGTCCTAGGGTGCTGAGGTGTTGGCTGGTATCGCTGTTGTTGCCTGTTGGATTTGTGGTGACAAGTGAAGTGAGGTACGCGGGCGCAAGCGCGATTATCGGCAGTGCCAGGATTGTGGTTAGGGCTACGATCAAGCGGCGGGGCAGTTGACTGCTGGAGATTATTTGCATCGTGGCTTCAATCCTCCGATTTGAAGAGATGGGCACGGGATCGTTACAGTTTACCGAGGGTCTCGTAAGGGCAGGTTTGAAACCTGCCCCTACCATATGGCGTTCGCTACCGTGTTAGACCGGCATCGTCCTGCCCGTCTTGGCGCGGCCGTAGTCGGCTACGTCTCTGGTCAGGGCACCGATCATCTTGCAGCCGAGTCCATCGATGAGTTGGTCGACCTGCTGTTCGTTATTCATTTCTTCGTCTTGCCATGCGGCGTAGAAGGCGATGTTGTTGTTTTCCAGCGCCGTCTTGACGATGTTGAGGGCGTTGTCCATGAAGTCGGGGTAAGGCGGGTCGTGAGCGTCCGGGTCGCCGAACGACATTCCCATGTCTCCGGGTCCCCACTCTGCGAAGGCGATGCCGGGTACTGCCGCGGTCTGCTCGGCGAATGGCAAGCAGTGGCGGTCTTCGATCTTGAGACCAAGCATGAGTTCGCCATTCGGGTTGAGCGGCCACGGATCGGCGATTTGGACGTATTCCCTGGGATCAACGCCCCAGATTTCAGCTGGTTGGCGCTGCCCTCCACCGCCGCGGATCCCCTCGGGAATTATGTCGCTGCCGATAGTCTGGAAGGGGTAACGGCACGCCGCGACGAACCATTTGGTCGCTTCAGGACTTTGCACGTGCGTGTGGAGTAGGCCGTGGATGCCGGTGGTCAGCGCATGTCGCATCTGCCAGGCGTTGTACCGCACCTCTTCGGGCGAGTAGGCGCTGTGGGGCAGCGAAGTTACGACCGCGGGTGTGGGATGACCGCTCGGGGTGGGGCCGCCGTCTTTGAGGCCCTTCATGAACTGGTATAGACCTCCGATGTCGAAGTGGTGGTGCTCGAAATCGATGAGGACCATGTCGGCCCACGTCTGAGCCATTTCGCGGCCGGCGTCATAGGAGAGTTCGGGTGTAGGAGTGTGGTAGAAAGGCTGTCCTTCCTTGAGGAGGTCAATGCATTTGTTGATGCCCATGGGATTCGTTCCTTAGATTCGGATTTTGCGGTGCGCTCGGTGGCGCGTGTTCATACTTTAACGGTTTACGCGCCCATAGGGGATGTTGCGGCTCGAACGATGCCGCGTCAAAAAGATACCGACATTTCGGCAAGTTGAAGGCACTTCCTACTGGGGTTGAGAACGACTGTGATTAATGCGTACGCGGCAGTGACAGAATTTTGATGCTAGGCGCGGTATACGTCGCGTCGGTGGCGGATCATGTGGACAATCAATCTATCGGCAGAGTGGTCAAGCGTGTACAACGCCCGGTAGTCGCCAATCCTCAAACGGAACACGCCGCGCAACTGACCAGTGAGTGCCCGATGGGTGATCGTGTCGGCGTTTTGACCCAAACGGCGCAATCGGTTAACTGCGAGTTGCGCTTGTCGTTTAGTGAGACGAGAAAGGTCCTTTTCTGCAGTGGGCGTCAACTCGACGCGGTAATTCAGGAAGACAAACCCAGTTGTTGCGCGACCTCATCGAGGCTCCGCGTAGCCTCACCGTTCTCAACTTCGTTAACGGATGCGCTCAATTCCGCCGCAACAGACTCTCGTAACTCCAGATCTGCGTCAGCGTCATTAGAGTGCTCAATCGCGATCTTGCTTGTACTGTCAACTTTGTCCACGATGACTCTCCATCTCACAAACGCCAGTTTGTGTATGTGTTTGATCGCATCATAGCGACGCGGGAATTTGAAAGAACTTTGATGTCGTCTTTTGGACAGTATACGAATCTTGGATCGGCACCCGCCTGTGTTCAGAGCTCGATAACCCCATGCGTCCGTTGCACACCCGCCCTCTTGATATCAACCTAGAGGGGCAGGGATGGCTCGCGAATGGTCAACTAGACCGGCATCGTCCGACCGGTTTTGGCTCGGCCGTAGTCTGCCCATTCTTTGTTGGGTGCGCCCATCATCTTTACGCCGACGTTGTCGATGAGATGGTCAATGCGCTCTTCCTGCGTCATGTTGTCGTCGGCCCAGCTTGAGTAGAAGCCGACGCCGGACTTTTCGAGGGCGTCTTTGATGGTGTCGCGGGCGTGGTCCATGTAGTCGGGGTACGGCGGATCGTGAGCATCGGGGTTGCCGTGCGACATTCCCATGTCGCCGGGGCCCCACTCTGCGAAGCCGATACCGGGGACTGCGGCGATCTCGTCGGCGTTGGGGAGGCTGTGTCGGTCTTCGATCTTGAGTCCTAGAAGCAACTCGCCGTTGGGATTGAGTGGCCATGGGTCTGCGATCTCAACATATTCGCGTGGAGAAAGGCCCCATATCTCTGCGGGTATGCCCTGCCCTCCGCCACCTCGGAGTCCTTCAGGGATGACGTCGCGGGCTAGCGTCTGGAAGGGGTATCTACATGCGGCGACGAACCACTTGACGGCTTCGGGGTCGCGTGCGTGGGTGTGAAGGAGGCCGTGGACGCCGGTCGTGAGGGCGTGTCGCATCTGCCAGGCGTTTGCTCGGACTTCTTCAACGGAGATTGCGTTGTGCGGAAGGGTTGTGACGACGGTTGGGGTGAGATGTCCGCTAGCGGTAGGGCCTCCAGCCTTGAGGCCTTTCATGAACTCGCCGAGACCGCCGACGTCGAAATGACGGTGCTCGAAGTCGATGAGGATCATGTCCGCCCAAGTCTGGGCCAACTCAACGCCGGCGTCGTAGGAAAGTTCCGGCGTGTGAGTGGCGTAGAAGGGTTGGCCTTCTTTAAGCAGGTCGATACATTTGTTGATGCCCATTTGGGTGTTTCCTTTCGGGTAGTTTTGCAGACTAGATTGATATCCAACGTTGGAATTGTAGTTTGAGAATGGCCGATATGTTTTCCGCATCCTCCTCTACCATCCTTGCCGCTCACATCGGCAACCATCCCTGTCCCTCTACGGGCATACCCCGCTCACATCGCTTCGCTCGTTCGCGCCCCTTTCGTTCAACGAAAGGGGCAGTGCCCCCTTTGTCCTTCGGACATTTCCCCCGCGAGCGGGGGAAACCTTAGTTTTTCAGGTAAGCCTCCAAGGGATTTCGAGTTCGGCGGTGATGCTTCGGAACCAGTCGATTACTTCTGGGTGGTACGGGATGCCGTGTTCTTGGCGTTCGATCTCCTCTTCGTGCTCGGGCAGGCCGGCGTATACGACGCGGTCTTGGCCTGGGGCGGGTTTGCTGTTTGAGAGGGCCCGCATGTATTCGTCCATGTCGGTCTTGAAGTCTTCGATGTCGGTGAAGGCTTCGAGGTTGTAGGCGAT
>DAOUJE010000122.1:0-34969 GCA_034423055.1 Dehalococcoidia bacterium
CGGCGGCTTGCCCTGCTCGTCGATGACGTAGGCGTTGTGCTGATAGTACAGGTCCGGCTCCACTCCGAACGCCACCAGCAGGTCGGGATAGCGCATCCCGGACAGGCTGCTGGTCGGCGCCAGCGCGAGGTACTTCTCTCCCGCCACCAGCGTCTCATCCGGGTTGCCCAAGTGCTGCTTGAGGTGATGCAGGCTCCCGGTGTCGGCCATCTCGTGGAAGTTGGTCATCTTGTCTTCCGGGTCTTCCGGAGGATCCGGAAAGCTGAAGTGCTTGCGGGCTTGAGTCGGCCTGGCGAAAGAGTCGGCGATGGTCATGGCTTGTCGCATCCTTGCCATAAGGGACTATCCAATGGCAGATATTCTACCCTACACCGCTAGCCGGCTACCCCGCACCCCACGACGCGAGCCGTACAACAGACGCGGACACAGCATCAGGCAACTTCATCGAAGCATCTGCCTATGATGAACCTTCATCTAGGCTAGCGCGGTTTTCAACAGACCCGCCCCTACCGGGGTTTTGTCAAGCGGCTTTGGGTTCCGGCTTTTGGCGGTGGTTATGAGTTTTGGGTGTGGTCTAGGCGGTTGATGAGTTGCTCGACTTGGTCTGCGAGTTTTTGAATCTCGTCGATTTCCAACCAGTGCTCGTAGAAATTTGCATGGAGTGCGTCGGCAGCTTGGAAAAGGAAGACGAGTTCTTTGTCGTCAGTCTCGGCGACGAGATTCCGGATGATTCGGTAGAAGTTAGCGTGAGATTTATGTTCCCAAGCGCGTTCGTGAGCGATCGCCTTTAACGATTGCGCGGTTGCGCC
Organism: Dehalococcoidia bacterium; assembly: GCA_034423055.1. GTDB lineage: Bacteria > Chloroflexota > Dehalococcoidia > Lucifugimonadales > Lucifugimonadaceae > Bin127. Next base: position 810 of record DAOUJE010000122.1, read on the forward strand.
CCAGAACTTTTCGGAAGCTTGGATGAGGTCGCCATCTTCGAGTTCGCGATGTGCTTGTTCGAGGAGTCGTGCGGAGACGGATTGGTATCGCTCGACGGTGGTCATGGTGATTGAGATTCTAGCAGTTGGTCATGCAGGATCGGCGTGTTGCCCCTTGGTTGGCGCTTTCGCAGGAATGACGGTGATGTTGAGTGTGTCAAAGGAGTAACTGCCTGTGCCGTTGAAGGTTGGTATAGAATCGAACACCGACGTAGCGCGCCGTTTAGCAGTGTTGAAATTTCGGTTCGCCGCAGGTTCGTGCAACTGGAGTTAAGAAATTCGGGACGATGGACCCAACCGAAAAGCCCAGGATAGCCACGACTGGAGTTGTCACGCCGACAACACCCGGAATTTCACCTGAACCCCAAAGCACCAACGGTTTCGACCCCACACGTTCTCCTTCTCCTTCGCTCTCAACCAGCATCGATAACGACGAACTCGTCCGCATCTATCGTCTGATGCTGCTCATTCGCCGCTTTGAAGAAACTTGCGGTCAGCACTATTCCCTCGGCAATATCCGCGGCTTCCTTCACCTATACATTGGTCAGGAAGCGACCGGTATCGGCGCGATAACTCCCCTCGAAGCTCGCGATTACATCGTCACACATTACCGCGATCACGGTCACGCCTTGGCGCGCGGCCTCGATACGAACCGCATCATGGCCGAAATGTTCGGCAAGAAGACCGGTCTCAGCAAGGGCAAGGGCGGTTCGATGCACATATTCGATGCCGCCAAGCACTTCATGGGCGGTCACGCCATCGTCGGCGCACAACTCCCTCTGGCTGCCGGAATCGCCCTCGCTCAGCAGTACCTCGAAACCGATGTCGTGACAATGGTCTTCTTCGGAGACGGCGCGACTAACCAAGGAACGTTCCACGAGACTCTTAACTTGGCGTCCGTCTGGCAACTGCCCATCATTTTCTTCATGGAGAACAACCTCTACGGCATGGGTTCCGCCGTGGGACGCGTCCGCTTGCAAGGCGCCGATTTCAGCGATGTCATGGGCGCGTACGACGTTGATACCGTATCCGTAGACGGCATGGACGTAGTAGCGGTACGCGAGGCTACACAGACTGCAATCAACAAAGTTCGGGCTCAAGGGAGCCCGATTTTTATTGAAGCGAAAACGTTCAGGTTCGTAGGGCACTCCTTCGCAGATCCCGGCGACCAGTACCGAGAGAGGTCCGAGGTCGAAATGTGGCGTCAACGCGATCCCTTAGTGACCTATCCCCACCGTCTCATAGAGCACGGACTGGCGACACAGGCAGAACTCGATGATTTGTCAGAGAGCGTGGATGCGGAGATCGCGTCAGCGGTCGAATTCGCCACCAACAGCCCGGAACCAGACCTTGCGGAAGCATTCGACGATGTCTACGCGTAATCGACGCGGGCGAATCGGTTAACAGCATGGCTGAAATCACTATTCGAGAAGCTATTACGCAGGGTTTGGCAGAAGCCATCGAAACCGACGATTCCGTCTTCATCATGGGCGAAGACATCGGTGAGTATGGCGGTGCATACTCCATCACCAAGGGATTCCTCGAAAAATACGGCGACCAACGTATCAAAGACACTCCGATTTCCGAGGCGGCGTTCGTAGGCGCAGGTATCGGAGCCGCCGCCGCTGGTTTGCGCCCCGTAGTCGAATTGATGTCGATGAGCTTTTCGCTCGTCGCCTTCGATCAAATCGTCAACATGGCCGCCAACTTGCGCTACATGTCCGGCGGTCAGATCAAGGTGCCGATGGTCATCCGCGCACCTACGGGTGCGGGTGTCCAGCTCGGGGCGACGCACTCCCAAAGCTTCGAAACCTGGCTCGCTGAAGTGCCCGGTATCTACTGCGCCTGCCCCTCAAGCCCACGCGACGCGCTAGGACTGCTACGGTCGTCGATCAAATCCGACAACCCGGTCATATTTGCCGAACATTCGCATCTCTACGGCTCTAGGGGAGACGTGCCAGATGAATACTTCGAAATACCACTTGGTGAAGCCAAAGTCTCGCGATCCGGCGAAGACCTCACTATGGTCTCCTACGGATATGGAGTTCACATATTGCAGCAAGCCGCCGATCAGATGACACAGCAGGGCGTAGATGCCGAAATCATCGACCTCAGATCCTTGCACCCCGTCGACTACGACACCATAGTCGCATCGGTGCAGAAGACGGGGCGTGCCGTGATGCTCGATACAGCACGACGCACAGGCGGGATCATGTCCGAAATCGTGTCCGAGGTGCAGGAACGCGCGATGGACTATCTTGACGGGCCAGTGGTCCGCGTCGGTTCCAAAGATGTTCCATGGCCTTACAACCGCAACTTGGAACAAGACATCCTGCCACAAGCCGACGATGTTATCGCAGCCGCCCGCAAAATCATTTCTTTCTAACGCCACAATTCAGCAAAACCCAACCGATCAAGGAGATAAGAGTTGATCCACGAAGTCACGATGCCAGCGATGGGTGCCGACATGACCGAAGGCACCGTTGTCAAGTGGTTGAAGAACGAAGGCGATGAGGTGGCTCGTGGCGACAAACTCGCAGAGATCGAGACCGACAAAACGGTCGTTGAGATGGAAGCCTACAATGCTGGCATCCTCCGCAGGATCGTATTAGGCGATGGAACAAAAGCCCCCGTCGGATCCCTCCTCGCATACATCGGTGCCGCAGACGACGTGCTACCAGAGATGGACGACGCACCCACAGCTGCACCAGTCGAAGAGCCTGCCGAATCCGAACCCTCGGTTGAACTGCAAGTCGAAGCGATCGCGCCTGAACCGCAACCCGAACCAGCAGCACCAGCACCAGTGTCAGTCGCCGTTGCTCCGCCAGCACCGACAGTTGAGGGCGGCAGAATCAAAGCGTCCCCCCTCGCACGCCGTTTGGCCCGTGAACACGGTTACGATCTGGCAGCGATCCCGGGAACCGGCCCTGGTGGCAGAATCACCCGCGACGACGTTCTCGGATTCACCCCCGCGCCAATGTTCGCCCCTTCTGGCGTAACCACCGCAGCACCAGCAGTCACCGTCGACGGTTCGGATATCGAACTCACCACGATGCGCCAAGCCATCGCCCGCGTCACGGTCCGAAGCAAGACCGAAGCGCCGCACTACTACGTCACATCTGGTGTCGACATGACTGAGGCGATGTCGTTCCGCGCCCAACTCAACGCCGAACTCGTAGAGACGGGCGTCCGCGTCTCTGTCAACGACATGATCATCAAAGCCTTGGCAATGGCGATTGTCAGGTACCCGAAGTGGAACACAACATTCCACGAGGATCGTTTGGAAGGCCATAACAGCATCAACATCGGAGTCGCGATCGCGCTTGAAGCCGGATTGATCGTACCAGCGTTGCTCGGAGTCCACAACATGTCGCTCGTGGACGTCGCCAACGCGTCGAAAGACCTTGGCGCCCGCGCCCGCGGTGAAGGCGGTTCTTTGACACAAGAAGAGCTTACAGCCGGCACCTTCTCAACATCGAACCTCGGTATGTTCGGCACAGACACCTTTGCCGCGATCATAGTTCCACCGCAAGCCGGAATCCTCGCCGTCGGAGCAGTCAAACCGACCCCGGTGGTTCACGACGACGAGATCGTAGTGCGGCAGATGATGAACGCCACCATCTCCGCTGACCACAGAGTCGGCGACGGTGCAGAAGCCGCAATCCTGCTCAACGAGGTCAAAGACAACCTCGAGCGGCCCTTGCGCTTGATCCTCTGACCAATCGCTAGATTGCATCAGTGAGTATCCCGTCCTTGTGCGAAGATTGACGCACTGTGTACGCACGAGAGGCATTCTCCGACGAAGAACACTTGATACTGAGTCGTTTCTTTACCAATACAGATCTCCCGGTCTTCGCGATCGTTAACCTTCCAGAGATCGTAAAGGGTGCGATGTTCGCCCGCTACAGCCGAACGCACAAGTCATTGCGCCGGTTGTTCTTGGACGAGTTCTACGATCAGCCCGAAATCGGCATCCAATCGATTGCGGATCAGATCGCTGACGGAGAGCAGGGGATAGGTCGCGCAGAAAAGCTGTACGAGACCGTGTTTGTCGAGTATGGCGACGATTCCGTGGCGCAGCTGGGTGGTGCTCATGTTGCTTGCGAGCAGGCATCGGCGATCTTGACTAAGGTGCTCGAAAGAGGGCGATTGGCGGCGTATTTAGAGCAGAGCACTCGCTACATCTACTACGACGTGAAACTGAAGGATGCCGACGGACAAGCGCGGTTTCGATATCAGACACCGCCTGAGATAGCGCATGGCCCACTGGCGAACCGTTATGAGGAGACGATGGATCGCCTGTTTGAAAGTTACTCCTTCGTTGTGCGCGCCCTGACTTCGTATTTCCAAACGCGTTTTCCGCAAGGCACTCGAGAAACGAGAGGGGCTTACCGCAGTGCGACACGGGCTCGGGCATGCGACACAGCCCGCGGCCTTTTGCCGGCGTCCACAACTTCGAACCTTGGGATTTTTGCCACCGGGCAAGCGTATGAGTCATTGCTGATGCGGATGAACGCCAGTCCTCTTGCCGAAGCCCGTGAATATTCGCAGATGATGTTGGTCGAGTTGCGGAAAGTCATCGCCGGCTTTCTCTCCAGAGTGGATGTCGAGGATCGCGGCGTGGCGTGGAGCGAATACTTTAGAAACGTCGCACAGGACATGAATGAAATGGTCGCTGGTGAAAGTGTGTCAGCAGACGGCAGAGAATTCGATTTGGAACGCGATGAGGTGAGGATGTTGGACTACGATCCCGACGCGGAGATAAGGCTCGTGGCAGCCGTCTTATACCCGTATTCCAACCAATCCGAAGAGGATCTGTTGAAAACGGCGATAGGTATGAGCGATGAAGAGCGTAGGAAAGTGATTTCCACTTACATTGGGGAACGTTTGAATCGACGGCACAAGCCAGGACGGGGCATGGAACGGGTCTACTACCGCTTCGACGTCCTGTCCGACTTCGGCAGCTTCCGCGATCTCCAACGCCACCGCATAATGACCATCGACTGGCAACGATTGACCCCACGCCACGGCTACTCGACTCCCCCCGAGATCGAAGAGGTTGGTGGCGAGTTGGCAAAGCGGTGGCACGACTCCATGTCCGAGATGTCCGAGTTGTATTGGGACGTGCTCAAGGAACACGGTGCCGACATTGCGCAATATGTAGTGCCGTTCGGTTACCGCATTCGTTACAACATCCAGATGAACGCCCGACAAGCTTTCCATATGCTGGAGTTGCGAACTGGAGCCTCAGGCCACTCAGACTACCGTCGGATCTGCCTGAAGATGCACACGTTGATCCGCGATCAGGCAGGCCATGCAGTTATCGCCGATGCGATGAAGTACGTCGACGCGAAAGACTACGGACTGGGCCGACTTTCATCGGAACTTCGCCAATCTCAACGCCGGCAACCGACGTTGTTTGACCTATCGTGATTGGTGGCACCGTAGCGGATTTGCACATCCAACACATTACCGTGGATCTTTGCGGTAATCGCATAGGTGAAATAAACGCTTACGGTTCCAGATACTGGAACGTGCGCTGGTTGATGTATCGGCGAGGCACGGTTTTACCCACGTAATCTTCCCAAACGTCGTCCGCGCGTACCGAATCGACCCCCCAACGTCTATCGTGTCGTTGGCGCCAAGAACCGGGAACCTGACGATAGGCGCAAACGATCTTGCCCGACGCTTTGCCCAGGACTAACTGGCGTTTTTCGGCGTTCGACGGGTTGATGTCTTTCCACCACCCCTGCACGGCCTCTGGTAGGACACGCCCCTCGGATAGTGCTTTGCCGATCTCAAAGAGGATCAGCGGTTCTTTGACAACGAACTCCTCCATCATGACCTCGGATAATGCGCCGGCCCCGGTTCAATCCCACATGCTTCCGCCAGCCACTCTTCCTGCGCGATGTGATCCAAATGCCCCTTACCGAGATTGACACGCACCGTCGTCTCGCCTGACAGCACCGACGCGATTCCGTCGTAGTAACTCTTCTCAGAAGCGCCTGCCGAAAGCATCACCTTGTTGGCATTTATCCCGCCTGCCAACGCCATCGGATCGTAGTTGGAAAGCGTCGCACGCGCTTCATCCCAAGCATCTGGATAGATGCGCTTGAAATCGTTGAATTCAGCCAATGGGTAATCCGGGTCGCCCGCTATGCGGTTGTCGATGTCTACGAACATCAATCCGCCGCTCTGCAGAGCGTGAACGCCGTCGGTCAATGCCGCGGTTATCAAAGCCAAATCTCCACCCGATATCGCCAATCTCGACGCGTCGATATTCGGCTGCTGCAACAATATCTGGACCGCAGTGATGCAGTCAGCTACGATGTCGCCCCAAACATAGGTATCCTCACCCGGCAAGCCGTCGGTCAAAAGACCGGGATATGCGGCGGAGTATTGTGAGTTGGACAATCTTTGCCCGCGATGGCAGAGTGCGAGAACGACGTAGGCAGTACGTCGTTCGTACGGCGGGACCGCAACGACGCTCCCGTATCCCGGCGCTTGGAAGAGAGGCACATGCGGCCCGTCCGATTTGGGCAGGTGCAGATACGCGTAGAGTGGATAATCGCCGACGCCGTTGAATCTGACGGAGTAGGCTTTCGATGTTTCGTTGGTGCGGATCGGCAGATCTTCTATCGAGACATCGCCTTTGGCGGCGTTGACAGCAGCCTCTACACGTGCAGACCAGTATTTATTCATGATCAGATTCTCCGTCGGAGGTTACAGCGCCACCGGATTGAGGTGTTCGGCTAGAAAGGAATGCATCACCTTGTCGTGACCGACACCGGTCCCAGCGTCGTGGGCGCAGTCCTCGTAGGTGTAGAGTTTCTTCTCTTTGCCGCCGATCTCTCGGAAGACCGCAAAACCGGTCTCTGGAGGACAAACGTCGTCCATCAATCCAATGTTGACGATGATCGGACACTCGATCTTGTCTACGAAGTTGTGAATGTCGTGCAAGTCGAGCGTGTCACGAGCGGCATCCTCGCGCTCTGGGTGGAGCCGGAAGTAGTCGTTGATCTCCTCGTACGGGTAGGACCGGGTCAGCGAAGCCGCATCCATCATCGAGCAGAGATACGGAGCACCGGCAGATGCACATGCCACTTGACCCGCCCTCAGAGCCGACACGAGAAGTGTGAGAGCGCCGCCTTGACTGCCGCCTTGAACACAGATACGCGACGAATCGACCTCGTCCAGACCGCTTAGAAAGTCGAACGCCCGGATCGCATCCATGTAGAAGCCGCGGTAGCCGTACTCGGTTCGCTTGTCGATGTTGTGCACCAAGAGGCCCGGATACCCCGGATTGAAAACCGAGTTGCTGCGAAGTTTGTTGCGCGGAGCCGCCGAGAACGCCGCATATCCCATCATCGCCAAGTCGGTCGGCAACTTGGGTTCGCTTACGTATCCGGGAACGAAGAGGTAGCCCGGCAACGGGCCATCGATGTTGCGAGGTCGGCAATACCAACCCGCAATCTCCAAACCGCCATAGCTGTCGTAGCGCGCTTCAAAGACCTCAACTTGCGGCGTCGAGCGCATCGGCACTTGTTCCAGCCGCGGGTTCAGCGGCACGGCTAGCGTTTCAGCTTCGGTTTGCCGCCAATATTCGTCGAAATCGTCAGGGCGGCGCACTGACGATACCCATTCGGATGGATCACGGCGCGTCATCTGCAATACCTCAGTACAGGTTGCGAGTCCCTAACACTGTATCACCGCAAAAACGGTTCGAGACAGGACAGTCAAACGGTCGATTTCGACGGTTCAGTAGTGTCGGTATCGGATTCGTAGTTGCGAGTCATCAACCAAGCTGGAATCACCGCAATCACGCACGCGATGAAGGCGTATGTGAAGAATTTGGAGAATACAGCCATCCCTGCTTCGTTTGCCGCTTCTGGTCGCTCAATCAACTCCTCTAGTCCAGGTGCGGTCAGAAGGAACTGCTCGGTGCCCAGAGAAGCGACGACCGCTAATCCAGCAGTCATCCCGATATTTCGGGACAGCGTCAGCAGCCCCGATGCAATGCCTTTGTCCTCCTCCGGCACGCGGCGCAACGCGCTCTCGGCGATCGGAGCGACAAGCAGTCCCAAGCCGATACCCACGATAACTAGATCGATAGAGGCTCGCGGCTCTTGCAGAACGATACTCCAAGTCGACACGAAATAGAAACCGACAGCCCCCAATATCAAGCCCGCAATCATCGGTATACGCACTCCGAATCGCGTCGCGATAAATCCGCCTGCGAACGCCGCGACACCCAACGCAACCGTCATTCGTACCAAAAGAAGACCCGAGTCCAATGCCGACAACCCGTAAATCGTCCCCGCGAGCAACGGCACGCTAACCAATCCGATCATCAATGCCGCACCTACAAAGAAGTGTGTAACGTTGGACCATATGAAGTCCCACAACTTGCCCAATGAACGCGGAACCGCCTTCTCGCTCGCAGTGTGATTAGAGATGGCGACTACACCGATCAGCACCGTTGCGGCTATGAACAGCAAGATCATAGGGAGGTCTGGTTCGGAAATGCGGAATAATCCGATCGTCATAGTGGTAAGGGCCGCAGTAAATGCGGCAGCGCCGATCCAATCAACGCTGGTGTCGTGACGCACACCTTTAGGCAACTTGGCAAGCGCGATAACTGCGATCAAAGAGAGTGGGATGTTGGACCAGAACGTGTATTCCCATCCGATCCAATCGGCTATTGCACCAGCGTAAACCGGACCGAAAACGCTACCCGCTTCGGCGGCGGCTCCGACCATCCCGAACGCAACGATGCGTCGTCTCGCTCCAACGAGTGTTTCAGCCGCGGCAAGGGATATCGGTATCACCGCACCAGCGCCAATCGACTGCACAACCCGCGCTACGATCGCCCATCGATATTGGTCCAAGAACGGAATCGCATCCAACGCCGACGACATCACCGGTATCAGCGCAACACCCGCGGAACCAAGCATGAACACGCTTAAAGCTAGAAGGAAAGTGGATCGATAACCCCATCGGTCAGCCAGGCGACCCATGATCGGCATTGTTGCCGAGTAGCCAATCAAGAACGCGATGATCAGCCAGCTCCCACGCGTAATGTCGTTGATCGGAATCTTCAGACTCTGCATCATGTCCGGCAGAATCGTCACTACCAACGTCATATCGTCCGCCGCGATAAAAACCCCGTAGCACAACGGAAGGAACAGCAGGTAGGGCGATACCTCGGTTCTTACCCACTTCACGGATTCTTCACTCCGTCATTCCGGCGAAAGCCGGCGCTTCAGCGGACGGAACGTCCATCCAGATGGGCGCGGGGAGGGGAAGCATCCGCAATTGGCGTCCACATCCCGCAAAAAACTCTTCGCACAAGTCTCGATCAAACATCAAGGAATAGGCTGTTCGATCACGAATGCCTCTCCATAACGGCTTATCTCGAGTATCCGCACCGTTGAATCCGAGTCGCGGGCCTGGAGAGTGCCAGTGATGCGCGCCGATTTCAACTCGAAAGTTTCGTGGTCGATCATCACTTCTGCCATGCCGATGCCGTCAGGGATGGTCTCGCCGAGCAACGACTTGAGCGATTCGGCCTTTATAGGCGATTTCATTTGGTAGTCGATACCAGATTCCGGAGGCTCGATGTACTCAGCCGAGGTCAGACCTTCGAGCACACCACGAACCGCGGCTATAGGTTGCAGGAATCCTATCGGGTTTTCCTCGTCCGGCAAAAGCTCCCATTCGCCAGTCAGCGGGTTCGTCAACCACGTACTCGTACCGATCAGAACGGCATTGACTTCGATGTAGATCCTTCCGAGATTGGCTTCGGCAGTGATGCTTATCCCGGTCTCGGTGATAGCTCCTTCGACGCGCGTAAGCTCCAGACCGCCCAACGCTTCGGTGAAACCGTTTTCGTGCTCAAGCAGGAACCAAATACTGCCGGCTTCTACCAGAGATTCGACCGCTTTTGTGAGCACCTCATCCGGTGTTAGAGGCGCGGGTGTGGGAGTCGGGCTAGGTTGGATGACCGCAGTCGGTGTCGGAACAGGCGTAGATGTCGGATCAGGCGCGCTCGAACACGCATTAAGTGCAAACGCCGAGACCGACAGCAAAATGAAGATTCGCACTGCCCCAAAGACATGACGACGCATCAATGTGACCCTTTACCGTTTCCGAACCCATCATGGGCTACGGCGCAAACAACCGCGATAAGCAGATTTTAGGTTAGATTCGCTGCCCCGTGTTGATGAGCAACGTGTGCCGCAGCTCGCAGATCGACCGATTACTGGGGTTTGTAACGGTTTTCCAAGCTCGCAAGCGAAGGATCCGGCGGTTCGGAGCTTTGCTCAAGAGTGACGTGGGCGCCCAGATAGCCGCTAAGAGGGGATGACAGATTGAAAAGTATGGTGCCGTTTCCTGCCTCGTTCACGTCGAACGATGTCACGTAATGTGGTTCGTCCTGACCGATTAGATACAGGCGGTACTCTTGCCCGTGCGGAGCCTTTTCAACACCCCCGATAACCAGCGCACCAAGTTGTCGACGCTTGTGTTCGAGTAGATACGCAAATCCATCGGTGCTCAGAAGAGCGTCTGGTTGCCAATCCGCGCTCTGATACTCGTTACGAAGCGTCGCATACGTCAGGCTGATCTGGTCGTTCATCGATGTCCGCAAAGCATCGTTGAGTTCAGTCATGCGGACGATTTGCTGCTCCTGCTCGGAGATTCGTTCGTGGGCATGGGACAGCATCTGCTCGGTAGTAGACATGTCCTCAAGCACGTTTTGAGCATGCGCGTACGCCGCCGAAACCATGCTTTCCGATTCGGAGAGCCTGCGATTCAATTCGACATTGTCCGCGCCCAACTGAACCGCCATGATCCCAACGATCGCCAAAGCAGCGAAGGATGTAGCGAACGCCAACCTGCCCGCAGTCAGAACACCGCCAATGCGATCCCAAACCCCTGGCTTAACCGATGCTTCATCAACTTCATCAGCCGCGATCCGCTGTTCAAGATGGGATACAAGAGTCGAGAACGCCAGTGCATCTTCAGAAACACCGGCTTCCGGCCGAACCGCGGCAAGCAGATTATGCCGGACCGTCATGGGCGGCTCAACTTCGTCGAACTGTGCAGAAAAGTCGGCAACCGTTTCCAGCATCTCCTCCAACTCGGATGCCGCATCCGTATCGCGCCCAACCAGTTCTTCAACCGCTCTTTGCGCACCGTCATCCAACGCACCTAGAGCGTACGCAGGAAAATCGCCGATGATTTCTTCGTCTCGTGGCATAGATTAGGTGCTATTCGCCAAAGATCATTCGTCGCCGTAAATCTCTTGATCGAGTGCGACTCGCAACTTCTTGAGCGCCAATCGCATCCGAGTCTTCACCGTCCCCAACGGTTGACCCGTCGACTCCGCAATCTGCGTCTGCGTCATTCCCTCGAAATAAGAGAGATAAACCACCTGTCGTTGCGGTTCCGGAAGAACCTTCAGAGCTTCCCGGACCGACGCATACTCCGAGTTCGCAACCGCCGCCTCAGGAGGCGAGATGTCATCAGATTCGAGATCGTACCGCTCCGTGATGTCGTCGCTGTAGCGCGATTTGTCCCGTCGCAACTTGCGCAACTCGTCGATCGTCCGGTTGTGCGCGATGCGGAAGAGCCACGTCGTGAATTTGCCCTTGTCCGGCATGTAGGTATGACCCCTGCGCCACACCCTCATAAATACGTCTTGCGTGACTTCCTCGGACTTCACCGCGTCATTCAAAATACGGGCGGCCAACCCGAAAACACGTTTCCCATACCGATCATAGAGCGCCGCGAACGCATCGGTGTTCCTGTCCGAAATCTCCGCCAGCAACTCTTGATCTGTGAGCTCTTGGTAATTGATCATCGGCCGATTTCCGTTGTGTATAGCTTCCTTCTCCCAGAGCTTGGTGACGAATACACGTCACTTTTCTCTAAATACGGAAGAACGGTATCTCGTGGATCTTTTGAGGATCCACAAAATCATCATTTTCGGCCAACGGCTTCAACATCTCGAGAGAATCGAGCTGCAAAGATACATCTTCATGCGGCGGCATCATCTGAACCATGCGAGAGAGCATGTCATACGCATCGCGGGCGTGCCCAGAACGTCCGTGCAAGTGTGCGATGTCCCCCACATTCCGCCAGTTCCAAGGCATCAAGTAGTGAATGCGTTCCGCATCCGCAATCGCAGCCCCAAACTCACCAGTCTGCGTATGGACCATCTTCATGTTGTTCAGAACGCGAGCCAAGATCAACTTGCTGTCGGCTTTCGGCAGATACGTTCGCTCCAACCGATCAAGTTTGTTCGTATCGTGTGGAGGGTCGCCAACACCGCTCAGCAACCGAAGACACTCCCACCGCGAATAAATCCGACCCTGTCGAAATGGATCGACAAACACCAGTGCATCCCCTTCGCCCGCCGACAGAAGGAAGTGCCCCGACATGTTGACACCGGACAGCGGAATGCCGATACGATTACCAACCTCCATGTAAAGGATCGACAGACTGATCGGGATCCCGAGCTTCCGGTCAATGACCTCGTTGAGCAAGCTGTTCCGGATGTCGTAATAGTTCCCAGCGTTGCCACGCATCCCTAACTCATCGAACATCAAATCGTTCAGCCTGTAGAGCGAATCGAATAGCGACATCCGGCTCTGAGCGCGTTGCCTGATGTGCTCGGATATCTCGCTGATACGCCCCATGTAAAGCGGGACATCGAGATTGGGATTGCCTTCAGCGGAGATATAGAGGCAGGACAGTGCCAGATTGATCTGCCCAGACGGGCGCGACACGGACCGTACAAAGTTGTCACGCGGCCCTATGTCTGCTGTTCCCATGGCAAAGCATTGTAAAGACGAACTCCCTTCGCCGCAACTTACTGCCCCTTTCGTTGGACGAAAGGAGCGCGAGCCCAGCGAGCGAAGTATGCGCGGGCAGGTGGGGAAGCGTTGCGGCCATGCACGCCGGACATCCCCGAAATTCGCCTCACTGCTTAGTAAAGGCAATTCCCCCCTTTTGTTACCGCCCCTTTCGTTGGACGAAAGGGGCGCGAGCGCAGCGAGCGGGGTATACGCGGGGAGGTGGGAGATGCCGGGGGCATATAGTCCCACCACATCATTCCCAACGTTCCAACAACCACCCACGTTGATATAATCGGTTGATCAGGCGTCACGATTGCGACTTGAGACTACCCCTGACAGTCAATTACACCGGGGAGCTCGGACAGCCGGGCTGAGAGGGCGGACCTAATTCCGCCGACCCACAAAACCTGATCTGGATAATGCCAGCGGAGGAAAGCAACTCCGATGTCTCAAACGTCGGAAATCCCAGCAACCGTTCACTCTCGGAACGAAGATAGTCTTTCGACCTCCACGGTGAACGCCAATCTACCACGTTCTGATTCTGGTATTCCCGCGGTCAGCGTCCGCAACGCTTCCAAGTCATTTCTCAGACCCGACCTTCCGCCGATTGAAGCCATAGACGACATATCCCTAGATGTCGATCTCGGCGAATTCGTCGTCATCGTCGGCCCAAGCGGTTGCGGCAAGAGCACCCTCCTCAACATCATCGCCGGACTCGCCGAACCCGACATTGGATCCGTCAGCATCCTGAAAAACTCCCGTCATTCCCGCAAAAACCCCCACCATTCCCACGAATGCCCCCGTCATTCCCGCGCAGACGGGAACCCAGATGAGTTGGGCGAGCAGGCATCCAAACGCATTGGCCGCGTCGCCTACATGCACCAGATCGACCTGCTCCTGCCGTGGCGCAACGTCCTCTCCAACGCAACCCTCGGCCTCGAAATCGCCGGCATCCCTCGCGCCGAAGCCGACGCAAAAGCCACCGAGCTGGCACAACGTTTCGGTATCGCCGACTTCCTCAACGCTTATCCCGCTACTCTCTCCGGCGGCATGAGACAACGCGTCGCACTTCTTCGAGCAGTCCTGCCAGACCGTGCCGTCCTATTACTTGACGAGCCATTCAAAGCCCTCGACGCCATCACCCGCGCCGAACTCCAGCGATGGCTATCCGACGTCCTTGACCGCACAAACCGCGCCACCGTGATGGTCACACACGATGTAGAGGAGGCCCTGATGCTCGGAGATCGCGTCCTAGTAATGTCTCCCAGACCCGGCCGCATTCTCCTCGAACTCGACGTCGACCTCCCGCGCCCAAGACCGCGCGACGTAGTCCGAGAACCGAACTTCGTCGAACTCAAATGGCAGCTTCTATCCGCCCTCGACGACGAAGCGCCTAGATGACTACAACTAACCCCATGAGTTCGCAGCAACAAATCAGAGAACTGACACCCCCTGCCGACGCGTCGCACCCTGGTGTATCCGAAAACACATTCGCCATCCGAGCGCGTTCATTCATCCGAGCATGGGGGTCAGCCATGGCGTTGGCCGCACTAGGTCTCGTCCTTTGGGAAATCCTAGTCCGCGTTTTAGACGTCCAGACATGGATATTGCCACCAGTTTCCTTGATACTCGCTGAACTCGCAGACAAGCCGTCCCTATTCCTCCGACACGCGTCAGTAACTGCACAAGAGATACTCATCGGATTCGCAGTCTCAATGACTTTCGCAGGTTTGATGGCAACCGCCATGTTCTGGTCGAGACTCCTTGAACGCTCCGTCTACCCCTTCCTCATCGCATCGCAGACGATCCCCGTATTCACCCTCGCACCGATGCTCCTCATCTGGATCGGCACCGGCATCGCACCCAAGATCGTCGTCGTCGTCCTATTCACATTCTTCCCCGTCACCATCAACCTCATGACCGGATTCAAGTCCGTAGATTCCGACATGGTCGATATGTTCCGCACGCTAGGCGCATCCCGCTGGCAGATGTTCACCAAGCTATACGTCCGATCGGCGCTCCCATTCCTATTCGCAGGATTGAAAGTCGCCGCCGTCGTATCCGTCATCGGCGCCGTCATCGGCGAGTGGATCAGCGCGGCATCGGGACTTGGTTGGCTGATTAAGACCTCGACGCCGAAATTCCAAACAGAACTTGTATTTGCGGCTATATTTACCCTTTCGGTTATGGCTGCGTTGATGTTCATTGCGATAGCGTTGTTGCAATCGCGTATCCTGCGTAACTACCCGGGGGCGAACCCCCAAGGAGGACAATCGTGAAACGGATTACAGGCCTGATCCTGTTAGGAGTAGCGCTATTTGCGTTCGTAATCGCCTGCACTTCAGAACCAGAAGTAGAAAAGGTGTCGGTCGAGCTTGACTGGTCGCCGCCGAACGCCAACCACTCCGGAATCTACGCCGCGATCGACCAAGGCTATTTCGAGGAAGAGAATCTTGAGGTCGAGGTGAGCGTCCCCGCCGACGCGGCCGCGATCGCCCAACTAGTTGGAGCAGGGCAGCGAGACTTCGGTATCTTCTACCAGACCGACACCACTCTCGCACGAGCCGCCGGCGTTCCAGTCGTCGCCATACGCGCGATAGTCCAGAGCCCCGTCAACTCGTTGATGGCCCTGAAATCCTCCGGAATTACCCGCCCCGCAGACCTCAAAGGCAAAAAAGTCGGCTACCCCGGAATCGAGTGGGACGAACTCATGCTCGCCGCTATGCTCGAAGCTGACGGCCTCACCCTCGACGACGTCGAACTCCACGACGTCGGATACGCGCTCTCCCAAGTCCTCGCCGCCGGAACCATGGACGCCGTAATCGGCGCATACTGGTCATACGAATCCTTCGTACTCGAAGACATGGGACACCCCGTCGAGATCATCTACCCCGAAGACTGGGGAGTTCCACGCTACTACGAGATGATGCTCATCACCTCCGACCAGATGATCGAAGAGAAGCCCGATGTCGTCCGACGCTTCGTAACCGCCTTCACCAAAGGCTTTGAATACGTCGCCGAAGACGGACAACGAGGCATCGACATCCTAGTCAAACTAAACCAAGACTCCATCGACGAATCCAGCGAATCCCTAGACCGCCGCGGCATCCCCCTCCTGATCCCCGCATGGCTAGACAGCGAAGACGGCAAATTCGGCACCCTCTCCCAATCCCAATGGGACTCAGTAGGCGACTACATGAAAAGCCGGGATTTGATTCCACAGGACTTCGATGTCAGCACCGCTTGGACGGATGAGTTCTACAAGTGAAGCGAATTCCGCGCAAGGGTACAAAGTTCGCCGCATACCTGCGTGGCCTGGGATTGAGTACCAGCGCGTCGAATCTCGCGGTACCAGACGCAAGTTTTGGATTTCCATTGAGGGTTCACCAAAACTCTGGCTACTGAAATTCCCGAGGCCTAACAACGGCGAACACTGGGCCGAAAAAGTGGCCTATGAAGCCGGCAGCCTCATCGGGGTCAATTGTGCTCGAGTAGAACTCGCGGACTACGAAGGCGAGTTAGTCACGATCTGCGAATCCTTCGATCCAGCCAACTGGTATGAAATCCACAATTACCTACGGATAAACCGCGAGTTGACAGGAAAGAGCTCGAGCTACGGTGACGAAATCGATTGGGTAGACATGGATGTCAGCGATTCTAGGTTCGTCGCGGCGGGTAACGAGGTTCTTTCCGCTTGCATTGAGAACTACGATTTGAGCCCAGAGACTCGTTTTCGTCAACACCAGCATAGCGTCCAGAACATTATCGACGCGGTTAAAGATTTCGCCCACGATGCGGGTCCGATCTCGCTAGAGCAAAATCGGGTGATCATGCAAGGGATGGCATCTTTGGCACTATTGGACGGATTGATCGGCAACGTAGATCGGCACCACGAGAACTGGATGATCGAGTACGGCACAAAGAACGACGAGGATTATGTCGGTGTTGCGCCGTCTTTTGACCACGCTTCTTCGCTGGGGCGCGAAATGAGAGATTCACGACGAGTGCGGATTTTGGAAGCCGATGGGATTTTGGAGTACATCAAAAAAGGCAGAGGGGGTGTGTACTTGTCGGAATCCGATGAACGCGCTCCGGCCCCACTGGTGCTCGCGCAATGGCTGTGCAACCGATGGCCCGATGACACGCGTCACACGTTGGAACGCATTCGAGGTGTGGACGATTCAGAGTTCCGTACCATAGTAGACAGAGTACCTTCCCAATTTATGTCGGATGTTGCTAGAGACTTCGCGTATCAAGTCTTAGTTACGAGCAAAGCTGAACTGACGAGAAACGTTTGATGTCAAATCTCTATCTAGCATGGCAAGATGCCGAAAGCCGCGGTTGGTTCCCAATTGGTCGTCTGGCGAGGCGCGAAACTGAGCCACCCGAATACGAATTCGAGTACATTCGTGGCGTCGAAGAGCTCAGACGACATGGACAGCCGTTCGTGATTCCGATTCCGGGGTTTCCTGATCTCGATAAAACCTATCGTGCTGGTATGGTGTTCCCGGCGTTCCGTTACCGAGCTATGAACCCGAGCCGTCCTGATCGAGCAGAATATCTTAGTTGGCTTGGGCTGTCTCCTGAACACGCTGATTTGGTTGATGAACTCGCGGTGTCCGGGGGACACAGTGTCGCAGACCGGTTTGAGATCTTCCCCGCAATCGAGCCAGACTGCGATGGCCGGTTTGAAACCCGATTTGTCTTGCATGGCTTGAGGTACACCAACGATCATTCGATCCAACGTGCCGGATCACTTGAACGTGGCGAAAAGCTCGAAATTCTGTTCGAGCTAAACAATCCCGTAACAGTGCATGGTTTAGGAGTGAAAACCGCAGATCATTATTTCATCGGTTGGTTGCCTAGGTACCTGGTCGACGTATTCCATAGCGACCATGCTTGGCAAGTTGAAGATGTAAGGGCTACGGTGGCAAAAGTGAATGGCAAGGCACCGCTCAGCCACCGCGTCCTAGTAGATCTAAGCGGGAAACTGCCACTGGGTGTCGATCCGATGCGCGATCTTGACATCTATCAACCGATCTCAACAGGGGCTAACTGACTAAGAATGCCTAATTTCCTCTCACTTTGGCGTCTGCGTCAAGAGGTAATCGACACTTGACACAAGAGAGTGCGTCGGGCCAGCAGTTCGAATTCAGCATCGGTTGGTCTGCATGGATAGGGATGTCAGTCGTCTATGTACTGACTTACTGGGCGTACGAATTACGATACCGGTCGTTACTGTGGAATGACACGCATGTCAGCGATGTAGAGCGGTTTTTATTTCCGTTGATCCCGGTAGGGATTCTTGCCGGTTCGATAATCATCCACGAGGCGGCGCACGCCATCGCCATGGTGGCCAACGACATAAAAGTTGGCAAGATACGTTTGGAGATTTGGGGAGGGTACACTGCGCCTACAGATGATAGTCCCTCGTTGCTGCATATCCCCGCTGCCAAATCTTTCGCGATATATTTCGTGGGGCCGTGTTCTAATCTAGCACTTGCAGCCGCATGTTTCTTCTTCACACCTGAACCGCTTCACTCTGATGAAATATCAAGCCCCGTTGGTTTGTTTGTGGACGATTGGTTTGAACGTGGCTTCGAATTCAACTTGATTTTGGCACTGTTCAATCTCATTCCCTTGTTCCCTTTGGATGGCGGTCATGTGCTCCGGAGCATCCTGATGGGAATTAGCGGCAGTGCGACGGCGGCCGCTCTGCTGTCCGGGACATTCAGCCTGCTCGTAGGCGCAGCTTACATGCGCTACGTCATCAGTGAGGTTATCGAGGGTAAAACAGCGGGCATTGAGGATGTATGGCAAGCCCTTCAATCGCACGCGTTACTGGGAATATATGCCGGAATAATTGTTCTAACTTCGTTCGTAATGTTGATGGTTGCCCTCTTCGAACGTTCCCCAATAGGTTCAAAATCGGTCAACTTACCCCAACGACTGATCACCGTATTCTTAGTCGTGTTGCTGGCTGGTTTGGGTTATGTTCTTCATTTCAAAGGATATTGGGAACGATTGCCCCTTCCATCTGAACTATACAGTGCCCTTTTCGGTTCCTAACTGGACGATGAAACGAGTTGCGCTTAACACGCAACCTTCGTGCGTTAAATCAACACACGAATTGCATCGAGCAAGGCACGGTTCTCATCTGAGATTTACGACGAGGGTAAATAATGGGAATTATAGACCCTGTTAACCATTTCCCCTTGAATCCGCTTGACTTTCAACGCCTGTATGGTTAAAATTATTCTTATGAGCAATCAAGGCAAAGCACCCGGAAAATCCTACCGCAAAGGCATGTCTCTGGTTCAAGCAGTCAAGCAGTTTAGCGACGAGGAACGCGCCGAGCGCATGTTCATCAAAGCCCGTTGGCGCAACGGCGTGACATGCCCGTTCTGCGCTTCCGAGCGAATATCAGAACCCAAGAACCGCAAGCCTCAGCCCTTCCGTTGCAAAGACTGTCGCAAGTTCTTTTCAGTCAAGACCGGCACTGTGATGCACGGCTCCAACCTTCCGCTCGGAACATGGGCGTTGGCTTCGTACATCCTCACGACGAACCTCAAGGGGCAGTCGGCGATGAAACTGCACCGCGATCTCGGAGTGTCGTACAAAACCGCTTGGTTCTTGGCTCACCGCATTCGTGAGACTTGGAGCGACGATCTAGCTCCTTTCGGTGGCACCGTAGAGGTTGACGAAGCGTATCTCGGAGGGCGTGAGCGCAACAAGCACGAGTCGAAGAAACAGCACAAGGGACGCGGCCCTGTGGGCAAACAGCCCGTGGTCGGCATGAAGAACCGCGAGAGCAACAAGGTTGCGGCGGAAGTCGTAGAGACTACCGACAAACAGACGTTACAGGGCTTCGTAGCTGTCAACACGGAAGTCGATGCCACTGTCTACACCGACGAAGCGCAAGCCTACGTCGGCATCCGTCGCAGACACGAATCGGTCAAGCACAGCGTCAAAGAGTACGTGCGAGGTCAAGCACATGTGAACGGCATGGAGTCATTCTGGGCTACCCTGAAACGCGGATACAACGGAACGTACCATCACTTCTCATCGAAGCACATGCACCGCTACGTCAACGAGTTCGCGGGACGGCACAACGACCGTCCGCTCGACACCGAGGATCAGATATCCAACATCATCTTCGGGATGGACGGGAAACGTCTGCGCTACAAAGACCTGATCGGCCCCAAATCCACACGGCAACCATCATTGATCTGATCGGCTAGCGGCTGCTGCGTGTCGGACCTGGCTCGACGACCGGAACCGAGTAGATCAAACGGTCGATTTTCGATCCTTCAAGTACATTTCGCGCCTTGCGTCGCCTGATTTGCGACCGCGATGGAACACGCCAAAGCCGTCTTCGGTTATAGTTAGCCATGAGGTTAACCTTTTGCCTTTGCCCCGGTGTTGACGCACCGGGGCGTTTTTGTTGTTGTCGGCATCCCGTTGAGACGCCGAGTCGCGATTCTAGCACTCTAACGGCTGTGCTATCTGTCGCTTTGAAATCTACGAAAATCGTCCCATGTTCTACATCGTCGTTTCGATTTTCGGTGCGGGTTCTGTGTTAGTGTTCAGGCAGCTACTTCAATCGTTGATGTGAGATTCATCATCGACACAAGGCGGAAGACAGGGCGCGTCGCGCCCCCTCCGTCGGTGAGATCGGACACAACGGTTGAAGTAGCTATCGACCACTGTCTTTAGCCGCGAGGGGGTGCCAGGGATGTGGAAGGGTTATCTGTCAATCGGAACCGCGCTTATCGGTTCTCTCGTTCTATCCGTCGGCGTGGCGGCATGTTCCAAGTCTGAGGCCGAAGTGGCGATAGAAGCCACGAAAGCGGTCGAAGCCACATTCAGCGCGCATCTCACCGCCACCGTCGTAGCCGACGAAGAGAAAGCAGGCGAGATAATCGGACGGTTCTGCGACGTTGCCGATAGACGGTTCGAGACCAACGAAGCGTTGTCGAGCTACGAAGAGGCGCAGTTCTTATCGACGCTGGAATGGATCGACTACAACATCGAACCCGATTCGGAGTTCGCCTTGATCGTCGAGGCACTCACGAAGGACTCGGAGAAAGTCATGGACGGCACGTACTCGTCATGGCACGACGCTTATATCCGAAGCGGATCGAAATACATGAGCAAATGCCGCATCGCAGCATGGAAGTGATCGGGCGTATTGCATACGTAGTACACTTTCAACATGGCATCGCATCCGAAATCTGGAACCGTTACAATGACGGGCGAGATCACGCGCGATGTCTCAGAGGGGCCGGAGGATGACACCGCATTTGTGTCTTTTGGTAGAGAATGCGATGCCGTTTTATCGCTTTTCCAAGGCGAACCTCCGGCTACTCAATCGTAATCGAGTTGGCAGACCAATCAGATTGGAGTAGGAAATGGCTGACGAACCCAAGCGGAAACGTCGCCCAAAGTCTGATCGGGTGTGGCCGGAAGCGATACCAGACACCTTCGAGAACGTCATCGATGTGCTGGCAAACTCTCAAGCACGAGACGAATCGGAATGGAAGTTCTTGAACGAGTATCGTCAACCCCAAGAACCGCAAACCTGAAGCGGATTCAAGGGGAAATGGTTAACAGGGTCTATAATTCCCTAAATAATCCACCCAAAACCCCCGCCGCGGAAACGCCAAATGTCCCATTCCCACCCCATCGTCCTCTCTTGACGTTACGGCCAATAGGCGATTAACCTTTGGGTATGGCTACTGAATCGAAACAAGAACCGCGCATCGCCACCGAAATCGACATTGAACGTCTGCGCGTCGAGTTTCACAAGGCGATCAATACCCAGACTTGGCGCATCATAGCCGCTGGGTTCACCGCCGCAGGCCTATTGCTCGCAGGAATCAAATTCCTCTAGACCAATCAAGACCATCCTTCCAATCTTTCAAAAATCCTTCAAATCCTAGTTCAAAACATCCGCCGCGGAAACGCCAAATGCCCTGTCATCCCCGTGTTCCTCACCTGGTACACATGCCCCGTAGCAAACGTCACGAACAGAACATCTAACCCCGGGCCGCCAAAGGTGCAGTTGGTGGGGCTATCTGCGGGCGTGCGTTGAGTAGCGAGGACGAGGCCGTCCGGTCTAAAGACGTATAGCGCGGGCCCCGGACCGGCTGAACTCGAGCCTGCGGTCGCAACTATGTGACCATCGGTTGTTAGTGCCATGCCGTCGATGCCGCGGCCTGGACCGAAATCGAAAAGGACGGTTTTGTCTCCCAACGTGCCGTCGGGATTGACCGGGTAGGCGCGGAGTTGGCGTCGTAAGTGATCGAGTATCGGGCTTTCGGCGACGTAGAGGATCGATTGATCGGCTGAAAGTAGAACGCCGTTAGGTCGGTTGGTGTCGAATGTGACGCGCTTGACGGTCCAGTTTCCGCCGAAGATGTGTTCTGCGAGGTAGACCGATTCGTGTGGCAGGTTGTTGGGTTTATCGGAGTAGTTGGGATCAGAGAAGTAGATGCGGCCCGAACCGTCGGTGTCTAGGTCGTTGGGCATATTGATTTTCGCACCGTCAAGATTGTCGGCGATGACACTCGGACCTGATGCAGGATCTGAAGCGTTGATTTCGACCACCCGGTTCGCTCCGCCTTCGCACGCGAACAGGCGTCCTGATCGGTCGAACTTCATCCCGTTGGCTTGACCAGTGTCACTCCGCCAAACTACGCTTTTGCCCGATTTGGGGTCCCATCGATACGTAGTTGAGGCATAGCACTCGTTATAGAGCAGTCCGCTACCGTCCCAGGTTGGACCTTCAGTGAGCGAATCGTGCTTCGCGATGAGTTCCCATTCCCAAGAATTGTTCATTTCTTACCGTCTTTCATTTCACCGAGGTCATTGCGAATGGGGCGGCGCGTCCATTTTGGCCGCCCTTTGGTTGGCGGTATATTCTGGGGTAACCACAAGGGTTGCCCCTACGTTGTCCCTCTGGATTCCGGCTTTCGCCGGAATGACGGAAATATCACTGCGGATAAAGCAAGTGTCCGGTCAATCCAGTGTCCCTAGCCACCAAAGTATGGCCTTCGATGGAGGAGATGTAGAGATCTCCGTCCGCGAACGTGCAGTTGGTCGGACGTTGCGCGACGACGGGATGCTGCTCGATGATCATGCCATCCGGGTCGAAGTGGGTTACGTTTCCTCCGGGGCCTGAAATCTCCCAACCGGTGCATGCGACGATGCTTCCGTCCGATGCCAAGGTCATTCCGTCGATGCCGCGGTGGGGACCGAAGTCGTGAATTATCTTGCCGTCGCCTAACGAACCGTCGTCGTTGACCGGATAAGCGCGTAGATCGCGGCTTTCACTGGCTCGGAAATCGCTTTGAGCGACGTAGAGCGTCTTGTAGTCGTTGGAGAAAACGAGGCCGTTGGGCTGTGTTGTGTCGAATGTTCTGCGTGTGGAGACCCAATTGCCGTCATCGTCCCTTTCCGCAGAGATTATTGCGGAGTATGGAATCCCCACTTCCGGGCTCGAATCGCCGACCCGGTCTGAGAAGTAGATCGCGCCGGAAGGTGTGATTGCAAGGTCGTTGGGACTGTTAAGGCACAGACCATCGACACTATCTACAACGGTCTCGAAGCTGCCATCGTCGTTGAATTTGACGACTTTTCGGCCGTCGCCCGCGCAGCCATATAGATTGCCGTCGGCATCGTAATTGAGACCGTTTGTGCCTTCGGTGTTCTCGGCGAACACGTCCACAAGACCGGATTTCACATCCAAGCGCATGATGCGGTTTAGCGCGACGTTGCTGTAGAGCATATGCGTGCCGGTCCAGCAGTTGCCCTCGGTGATGGTACCGATCATCGGCGCGGCGTCTTCGAATGTCCAAGGCATGGGTCAATTCCCTCTGGTGTTTTTATGGATCGCGAGGTCGAGTGAGTGTTTGGGGATCAGTCACAACCTAGTTGGTCCGCTAGATTGTTGAAATCTGTCGCTGTGACATCGAATGCCGATGTATCGGGCATCTGAACGGGTTTGTCCGGTCCATGTTCCATGGGCCGATGGACGAAGGCAGTTGCAAGACCTTCCTTCGCCGATGCCTCCAAGTCGCCGGTGTGAGCCGCAACCATCATCACTTGGTTAGTGTTCAGGCCAAGGAGCTTGGAAGCATTCTGATAAACCTGCGGCGATGGTTTGTAAGCGCCGTAGACATCTGGCGACATCACGGCGTCCCAAGGTAGGTCTGCGTGTTTTGCCATGTTGACCAGCAACGCGAGGTTGCCGTTTGATGCGGTGGCGATGATGAATTTTGACTTGAGCCTACGTAAACCTGATGGAGAATCGGGCCAACCGTCGAGGCGGTGCCAAGCGCGGTTGAGTTGCACCTTCGCCTCCTCACTCATCACATTTGCCAAGCCGTATTCTGCAAGCAGAACGTCAAGCTTTTCACGATGGATGTCGTCGACCAATCGCCAAGGACCGTCGCCTCGACTGAGTTCGCGAGTTGATTTGCCGTACCACGCTCGCCATTCGTCGGCGAAGCGTCCCCAGTCACCTTTAGACATCCCATGGTCTGCCGCCGTTTGCGACACTTCGCGGATAATCGAATCTCGCCAATTGACGACCGTTCCGAAGACATCGAAGATTAGAGCTTCGACCTTCGAGAGGTCGTTTTTGTGTGCATCCGCCATTCCGCTTGCGTATTCTATATGGAAATGAACTCCGTAACGCCACCTCGCGCCTTGACCATTGCAGGGTCTGATTCGGGCGGTGGCGCAGGTATCCAAGCGGATCTCAAGACATTCGCCGCGTTGGGCGTCTTTGGTGCCAGTGCCGTGACGGCGATTACCGCGCAGAACACTCTCGGCGTTTCGGCGGTGGCTGAGGTGCCGGTCGAGGTCATCAGTGATCAGATCGAAGCTGTTGTGACCGATATCGGAGTCGACGCGGTGAAGACAGGTATGTTGTCTTCCACGGAAATCGTCGAGTGCGTCGCGGGTGCGGTTGAAAGATTGCAACTTTCCCCGCTCGTGGTCGATCCGGTGATGGTGGCGGCTACCGGCGCTCAGCTTTTGCGGGACGATGCCGTTGAGAGCGTCAAAGAACGCTTGGTACCGTTGGCGACGGTAGTTACTCCTAACATTCCGGAAGCCGAGGTGCTGACGGGAATCGAGATCGAATCGGTGGATGACATGGAGTTGGTGGGCGGCGAGTTGGTTTCGTTGGGCGCGGATGCCGCGGTAGTGAAGGGCGGACACCTCGATGATGGGAGTGGGCGCGTCACCGATGTTCTGGTGACAAGAGACGGCGTGAATCGTTTTACATCGCTACGTATTGACACCACAAGCAACCATGGCACCGGTTGCACGTTCGCATCGGCAATCGCCGCGCATTTGGCTCATGGGCTTAATCTGACGCAGGCTGTAGATTCGGCGCAACGCTACGTTTGGAACGC
Organism: Dehalococcoidia bacterium; assembly: GCA_034423055.1. Taxonomy (GTDB): domain Bacteria; phylum Chloroflexota; class Dehalococcoidia; order Lucifugimonadales; family Lucifugimonadaceae; genus Bin127. The sequence continues at coordinate 26,134 of DAOUJE010000122.1, forward strand.
GATGGCGAACGCCACTCCCATCGGGAGTGGACACGGACCACTCAATCACATGTACGCACACGAATATGAACCGAGTAACGAAGAGGCACAATAACCGGAGAAGAAATGACGACACCTCTTTACATCACCGAAGCACAGGTCGAATCGCTGTTCACAATGGACGTCGCAGTTGAAGCCGTCGAACAGGCGTTCATCGCGAGGTCAAAAGGGGATGCCCATAACGAGTCACGCCGCCGGGTGCCGACAAGCTCTGGTGCTTACAACGTGATGTTCGCATCGTGGCCCGGTCACGAAATTGCAGGATTGAAGTCATATGCTGGCGGACGCGGTGGTATCAACTTCCACGTATTGCTGTATGACACGTCGGCGAACTCGTTGGCAGGAGTGATTGAGGCTAACCGAATGGGCCAGGTGCGGACTGGCGCGGCTTCTGGCGTCGCGACCAAGTACATGGCTAGGGAGGATGCATCGACCGTTGGCATCATCGGTTCTGGATATCAGGCTGAAACGCAACTTGCGGCGATTGCTCATGTCCGCGACATCAAGAGCGCGAAGGTATACAGTCGCTCGGAGGAGAATCGAAACAGTTACGCGGAGCGCATGTCTGAGGCGTTGAGTATTGAAGTCACTCCGGTGTCCAGCGGTGAAGAAGCCGCGGACTCCGATGTCATAGCGACGATCACAAACGCTCAAGAACCCGTTTTGCTAGGGGAATGGTTGAAACCAGGAACCCACATCAACGCCGCGGGTAATAACTCATGGTTGAAGCGTGAGATTGACACACGCGCCGTGACGGCTAGCGATATAGTCGCGGTCGACGACGTTGAGCAGGCAAAGATTGAGTGCGGAGAACTGATGCGCGCCGCTGAAGTCGGACGATTCTCGTGGGATCTGGCGGTGCCGATCCACGACATCGTTGGCGGTAGGATTTCAGGTCGTGACGACGACGACCAAATTACGCTGTTTGAATCGCAGGGCTTGGCGCTCGAGGACATTGCTGCCTGTGAGCGGATAGTAGAGTTGGCGCGGGAAAAAGACGTTGGTACTCCCTTAGGCGATGCCTCAAGACAACCGGTCAATAAACAATCTCAAGGCAGTAGAGCTGGTGCTACGAAGTATTGTGGTAGGTGCAGCAAGACTAAATCAGTTAGCGAATTCCATAGGAAAACACGCGCAAAGGATGGGCTGCAAGAAAATTGCAAGGAATGCAATAGAGAAATGGCTTCCATCCGGAGAGAACGCCAACGCCGCGAAGTAATTGGGGGTTGATCTATGGTAGACCGGATCATCAAGGCCATCTTGGCCGTTTTAATGTTTATTTTCACAATAGCCGTAGCAGCCGTGATGTTGGCCTTCATCATCTTAAGCAGTATTCCGAGCGACAAAGGCAGGGACAAGGGCGGTGGCAAGTTCCAATGAGGACCAATCAGATTTGTAACCAAGAATCGGGAGTGACATGCTCGAATTTCTCAAAATCCCAGAAGACAACGCAGTTCGCGTCCCCGCAGAACCGTTGCGCCGGCAAGTGTCGGCGATTTTCCAAGCAGTTGGGACGCCTACTAGGTATGCAGACATAACCGCTGATGCGCTAACGCTGGCAAGCTTGAGGGGTGTCGACACGCACGGAGCAACAAACGTAGTCAGATACGCCGAATCGATTCTGGATGGCACGTTCAAATCGCCACAGGATATTAAAGTCATCTCGGAGTCGGACACGACTGCGTTGTTGAGTTGCGGATGGGGATTGGGGCATCCGGCTGCCCACGTCGGCATGGAGATGGCGATGGACAAGGCCGCGGAGCACGGTGTCGGCATGTCGACCATCCGCGATGGTCACCACATCGGTATGGTCGCGTACTATGCCATGCTGGCCCTAGAACGTGACATGATCGGGATCGCGATGACAAACGCTGGTCCTGCAGTACGCCCAGCCCACGGGAGACAGGCGATGTTGGGCACCAATCCAATAGCGTTCGCCGCACCTGCTGGTGAGGAGAACGATTTCGTGCTCGACATGGCTACCTCGACGGTTGCCAGTGGCAAGATCGGTTTAGCGCGACAACTCGGTGTTCCGATACCTGAGGGATGGGCCGTCGGTGCTGAAGGCGAACCGATAACGGAACCTCCGGGCGATCGTGGCGAGCACTGGGCGCAGAATCCCCTAGGCAACACGCGAGAACAGGGCGCGCACAAGGGTTACGGATTGGCGATGATGGTCGACATCCTTTGCGGCGTGCTCTCAGGAGGTGGGTACAGTTCCTTCATCGGCAGTGGCAGAAACATGTCTTTCGCAATGGCGATAGACATTGCGAAATTCCGCCCCGTTGATGAATTCAAAGAAATGATGGACGAAATGATCTGTACTCTGCACGACACCCCGACGGAACCCGGTGCCGACCGAGTAATGGTCGCTGGCGATCCGGAGGAAGAGGCGATGAAAGATCGTACCGAGAACGGAGTGCCGATTTTACAGGCTCGCTACGACGAGATCGTGGGTATTGCTCAGCGCGTTGGGGCAGAGGTGCTCATCTAACTGTCGAACGATGATGGTTTACCCTTGTTGGCTTGACTATCGGAACGGAGCACTGAAATGGCACTAGGCAGCGGTTCTCACTCGAAGCCCAACATCCTCATCTTCGGTGTCGATTCGCTTAGGGCGCCCAACTTGAGTTGCTACGGTTATCCGCGCCTAACGTCCCCGCATATCGACCAGCTTGCCGCGCAAGGAACGCTTTTCGAAAACACCTTCAGCGCCCACATACCGACTACAAGCGGTTATACGTCAATGCTGAGCGGCCTTGACGTGTTCTCGTCTCAGGTGGTCGCCCTGAGGCATCAAGGGCAAGTGAGGTCCGAGGTGACGATGCTATCGGAGCTTCTCGAGGGTGTGGGCTACAACACGGCCTGCGTTGGCTTGAGCGGAAATCCAAGTTCGCGTGGTTTCGACACATATCTTGGCTACAACGCTTGGGGATCTTGGTCGGAAGGTCGTAGCGACAAGGCACAGGATCTCAATCGCGTATTCTTGCCTGAATTGGACAGATTGTGCGATGCCGACGAGCCGTTCTTCGCTTTGCTGCGACATATGGATCCGCACGCACCGTACTTGCCACCGGAACCGTTCGAGCGGATGTTTTACCACGGCGACGAGTGCGATCCCTCCAACGACTCGATGGAACCTGTGTTGTCGTTCAAGCCGTTTCGGGACTTTCACGCGAGTTGGATGCCGCCGGGGATCACCGACAAGGACTATGTGATAGCGCAATACGACGGTGCGATCGCTTACATGGATGCGGCGATCAAAACGATTCTCACGTTCCTGGAAACGCGCGGAATGCTGGATGACACGATAGTCGTCTTGAATTCTGATCATGGTGAAACGCTGTACGAACATGCGTGTTTCTTCGATCATCATGGGTTATACGACTCGAATCTACATGTTCCGCTCATCATTCGTTATCCGTCGGGGGTGCCAGCTGGAATGCGGATCGCCGGCTACAACCAGCACAAAGATCTAATGCCGACTCTCTTGGAGTTGGCAGGGATCGAGAGCGACATCGATTTCGACGGACGGAGTCTGATGGGAATGGTCAGAGGAGAGGTAGCATCGCACGAATCCGAGATATACATCACAGAATGCACTTGGATGAGGAAACACGGTTGGCGAACGCCGCAGTGGAAGCTGATCCGAGCACTGGAACCCGATTTCCACTTCAAACCGCCGGTTGAACTTTACAACTTAGTCGAAGACCCGTTGGAAACGGTAGACGTCGCAGAGGCACACCCTGATGTAGTGGAAAGTTTGACTGGAAGGATGGAGAGTTGGATAGCCAAGCGCGAATGGGAAACGGGATTGGAAAACCCTATCCACAACCAAGGCGATTGGCACGGTCTCGAAGGTTTAGGGGCGTTCAAATCGTCGCAACAAGCTTACGATTCGCTCTACATTGGCGATTCGTCTACCGCCAGACGGTTACAGGCGAAGTCGCGCTGAAGAGCCTACCGGAGAATTTACTAGGAGAACCTGGATTTTGACGCTGAAGGTTGCTGTCGTAGGGCTTGGGGGTATCGGCACTCGACATGCCGATATCTACAACGCGGATGATCGTTGCGAATTAGTCGCGGTCTGCGACGCATTGCCAGACAAAGCAGGTGCAGCGGCGGATCGTTACGGCTGTAAATCGTTCTCGTCAGTAGGGGAAATGATTGAAAGCGAACAGATCGACATTGCCAGCGTATGCACGGCGGGGGTTGAGAATGGCGGTGACCATTACGATCCGACGATGACGCTTCTCGGTGCCGGCATACCAGTGTTGGGCGAGAAACCGATCTCCAACCGGATACCGGAAGCGCGTGAGATGGTTGCTCTTGCCAAAGAGAAAGGTCTCCGCTACGGAATTAATCTGAATCATCGCTTCACTCCGGCAGCGGTCCGCGCGAAGGAGTGGGTCGATGGCGGTCGCCTGGGTGAGTTGAACATCGTCAACATGACGATGTGGATCAACAATCCGAACGAGAGTTCGCCGTACTTCCATATGCGAGCGTTACATCCCCATTCAATTGATGTGATGCGGTACTTCTGCGGCGATGTAAAGAGGGTCCAAGCGTTTTTCAAACGCGGCAAGGGGCGCAAAATCTGGTCGAACGTCCAAGTCAACATGCAATTTGAGAACGGTGTAATCGGCCATCTCACCGGCAGTTACGACGCTGGTGGAAGTTATGGCTTGGAAAGACTAGAAGTGGTCGGTTCAGAGGCGAGATTCGTGATTTTGGAGGCTTGCGAGCAGTTGGAGTTTTATCCGAGGCGTTCTCAGCAGGTCGAACGATTCTCGTACTTGGGCGGCATGATGAGTTTCGGCGAGACGTTTGAAAGCCGTATCACACGTTGGATCGATCAAAACATCGAAGGCGCAGACCCGGCTGATATCGACGGCTCCGGGGAAGACGCGTTGAAGTCACAACTGATAATCGAAGCGGCGATTGAATCGTGGGAACGCGGTACGGTCGTTGACATCAAAGGGAATTGATGATGAAACTTGGAGCAAACTCGGTACTTTTTGGCGGTCACAGCATGGCCGATGCGTTCCGCGGGATCGCCATGGCAGGATACGACGGTATCGAGTTGTCTGCGATTGACGGCATGAGCGAGCACTTGGTTCTGGATCGTTGGGAAGAACTGGTGCCCAAAATTCGCGACCTTTCGCAGGAGTTCGGTCTTGAACTGCTGGCAATGGAGCAGCCGCGTAGAGATCCCGAGGTCATGGACCGCGCTTGCCGCGCGGCTTCGGCTTTGGGTATCCCGGTGGTCAACACCGGCCCCGGCGGCACATCGGGCGATGAGGAAAGTCTGAAAGCCTCGATCAGTTCGCTCACGGAAATGGCGAAGATCGGCGAAGAGCACGGTGTCACTGTCTGTGTCAAAGCGCACGTCGGAGCCAGTATCTACAACACGCCCACGACGCTTCGAGTGATGGAGGCAATCGATTCACCTGCGTTCGGCATCGACATGGACCCGTCGCATATCCACAGGGCAGGGGAGACCCCGGCTGAGGCAATCGCGGCAGTAATGTCCCGCGTCAAACACGTACACATCCGCGACTGCAAAGGGATGCAGTCTGGTCCGGGCAAACCGGAAGATCAGGCGAATGGTCGTGGAGACATCGACTTGCTAGGTTTCGTCCGGGTGTTGTACGAGCATGGATACGACGGTGCGCTCAACTTAGAAGTGATCGGCGCCAAGGATTACAGTTTGGAGCAGTGTTGCACGATCGCGGCGGAGTCGCGAGGGCATATGCAAGCGTGTTTGCAGGTTTGCGGGGCGCGGTGAACAAAGTCATTCGTGAACAATAATCAATGGTTATTGGAAAAAGAGCGCATCGCTACGAAGTGAATGCGATGTTGAAGGTCACTAAACTCTGCGAGGAGCGGATTTCTGAATTCTTTCTGGAGCGAGCTGGTGTCAAAAGGCGAAGGTTGCAACGCAACTTACATCTCACCGTGTATCACGGGCGCCGACGTTTACCCGGTTTGATCGAACACGGACGATCGATACGAATCGTGGCTGATACCGCGGAGACTCGCTTTATGGTGCTTGCCCCGGGCGGGGAGAATCCTCGTTCAAATGTCGACCATCGCGCATTGTCGATTGGGATACGCCTAACAAAGCGGAACTCGGCGATCAAGTCGATACAGAAATTGAGAGAAAACGTATTCAAGTACGAAACTCCACGGATTATCGGTGCGAGAAAACCCACAACCGCTTGGAGAAATTGTTTTGGTTCTAGGAATTACCAACCACACATTCAACTCCTCAAGCCTTGGAACAAAATCGGTTTTGAACTTGCTGAAGTCGGTGAAATGTTCCGATCCGAAATACCTGAAATCGAATTCGGATGGTACGAGATTGAGTCTCGGCGAAGAATTAATGACACTTGGGAGGTTCTACGGCAAGGGGCTTCGAATGGTGACTGGATTTGAAAACTTGGCGCGTCGGTATAGCACGACGCAACGCGATTGTTCAACAATACGGTCTAAACGAATTCCGTATCCACAGGTCGAGTTAAGCTCTGCGCAAAACCGGCGAAATCGCCAGCGCGATTAGGCTCGTTGCCGCGACGATCAACCCGGCCCCGCCAATCGCCCAGCGTACGCCGAACGCGTCGCCCACTGCGCCCATTGCTAGGTGGCCGACCCAGCCGAAGCCGATTGCGAATACCCACCCGCCTATTGCACGACCGCGCAGACGGTTCGGGACGTTTGCTTGAAGAAGAGTCCACTCCATCGCGTCGAACATTGATGCGGCGGCTCCGACCATCGTTACTAGAAGCAGCGCGGTGATCAGATCTGGGCTGGCTGCCACCCCCATGAGGCCTAGGCCGTAGCCCATCGCGATGCCGAGCAACAATGGTCCTTTCCGGCTGAAATCGCCGAGGAAAGTCAGTGCGATTGCTCCCGCCACCGCGCCCAGTCCGGCGGCGAACCTCAACGTGCCGAGTCCCGATTCCGCGACCATCAATTCGTCGCGTGCCATAGCTGGCATGACCGAGTCGTAGGCGAAGCCGAATATCTCGACAACTATCGCCATCCATAGAAGTGTGGATACCACTGGGATTCGCATCATCGACCTGATGCCGATGATCGCGTCCTTGAAGATACCGGTGATTGACGCGCTTGCTCTATCCATCGACGCCCGTACTGTTGGCACGAACATTACGACAACACCGCCGATCAACACGGCACCGGCCGCGGCGAATAGGGCGGCTGGGATTCCGACGAACTCCGCGATGATTCCGCTGGCGAGGGCACCAACGGCAGACACGGCTCTAGTACCTACTGAATGAACGGAGATGGCATTCATTCGGGCTTCGCGCGGCACGATGTCAGTTATCAGTCCCTGCTTCGCGGGCATATCGAAGGAGTTGACAACGCCACGGATCGCGATCAGGACGAATATCGGCCACGGGTTCGAAAATCCGTTCAATGCCACCAGCGCGATCAGCAAAATCAAAACGACCATGATCAATGCCGTGATAGGGAGCAGGCGGTTACGAGGAAATCTGTCTGCGACTGCACCACCAATCGGCGCGGCGATGATGCTCGGAGCAGATCCAGCAGCGAAGGTCGCGGCAGATAGCAGCACCGAGCCTGTCTGCTCGAGCACTAACCATCCGACGGCTAAACGTTCGGCCCACATGCCAAACGCGACAAAGTTTGAGCTGAGCCACACAAGACGAAACGCCGGGTATTCAAATGCGGCGAACGGTTTCAGAGTGCGGAACAGGTTTCTGCGTGTTCGGCTCGCCGATTGGGATTTAGACCGATCCATCGCCTAACGTTACGTCAATTCGGCGGTCAGTTATGCCTTTTGCACGCCATATGGTCCTCCTCCTGTCGGAGATTCATGCGGTGCTCCCCATCATTCCGGCGAAAGTAGGCGCTTCAGCCAGAAAATACAAGCAGGGGCGGTCCGTGAACCGCCCCTGCGTGTGGTCGTATGTCGCGTTCAGCTGGAGGACATCCAGGCGCGGCGGACTTTCAGCAGGTCCCAGATATTGAGGCTTCCGTCGTCGTAGTCGTCTACGGCTCGGGTGTACTCAGCATGGTCGATGTTGCCGTCGCCGTTGGCATCGTACCGGGCTACGATGTCTGAAGTTTCCGTCTCAGTATCGGGTGCCGCCCTCGGTTCGGGAGCTGGGGTCGATGTGGGCGTGGGTGTCGGCGAAGGCTCGGGTGTGGCCGTTGGTTCGGGTGTAGCAGTCGGTTCGGGAGCTGGAGTCGATGTAGGCGTCGGTGTAGGCGTGGGCGTGGGTGTCGATGTCGGTTCTGGTGTGGCCGTTGGCGTCGGTGTAGCCGTCGGTTCGGGAGTCGGAGTCGATGTGGGAGTCGGTGTAGGCGTGGGTGGCGTCTGCTGCTGTTGCTGCTGACCGCCGGCCTCGATCTCCTGAAGAGCTTCCGCCACTGGGTTCCAGCGACGGACCTGGTACCTCGATGCCATGTCCCGAGCCTCGGCAGCCGTCATCGGCGTCAGCGTCGAATCGGAGACCGTCTCGCCCAATGCCAGGAGTGCCCGGTCCCAGCGGTCGGTGTGGCTCTTGTTGTTCACTCCGTTCGGATCGTTGCGCCACTCGCGCACCTGCGCGATTAGAGCGGTGTACTTTGCGACCACCGAAACATCGAAAGCGTCGCTCACGCCGCTGCCGTCGCCGTCCTGCGCCGTTACAGTGATCGTCGCCGTGCCCTCTGCCGCTCCCGTCAACGTCAGGCTGGAGCCGTCGGATGCCACCGATACGGTAGCGATTGCGTCGTCGCCTGAGGCGGCGGTGATGGTCAGGCTGTC
>DAOUJE010000123.1:0-66621 GCA_034423055.1 Dehalococcoidia bacterium
ATGTCATTCCGAGCGCCTCGCCCTGTCATTCCGAGCGTAGCCGAGGAATCTCTCGAGAGATGCTTCGACCTTGCTCAGCATGACACCCCCTCCTCCACCCGCATACCCCGCTCGCTGCGCTCCGCGTCCCCTTTCGTTCCGAAAGGGGACAGTCCATCCCCGCGAAGGGAACGCCCTGTTTTAGTTGCTCTTCTTCCGCCACCTCACCAACAGATGATGTCCGCCGCGGCGGCGCAGGGCGTTGTTGATGACGGTTATGAGCTGTCGGTCGGTAATGATTTTCGACTTTTGCAGGAGTCTTGCTTCTTCTTCTTTGGAGTGGAGGAAGGTTTGAGCGAGTTCTGTGATGTCTCTCCGTAGTTCGACCTCAAGTCCGTGCTGATTCGCGATCTCTTGGGGGTTAAGGGCGTCGAGTCGGAACAGCGCGCTGAGGAGGAAGCGTCCTCCGGGCTTCAATACTCTCACCACCTCGTCCATGTCGTAGATGTCGGTTGAAACTACGAGGTCGACTGAGTTGGCTTCAAGCCCGGTGTTTTCTACAGGCGCGACGATGAAGTTGCAACGCTGATCGATGCCCTCGATGCGCGCGAGGTCTGTCGCAGTTGCGATCACGCTCTCGTCGATGTCGTTGCCGTAGACAGTGCAGTTGTAAAGGGATGCGAGCCACCTTGCGTTGCCGCCGACTGCACATGCCATATCGAGGATTACCGAGTCCTCGTCTGGTTCGATGTCGAAGAGCCCCACCTTTAGGATGGTCTGGTTGGCTCCGAGATGCATGAACTCGCCGAACAACAGACTGTCGGCGGTCCCGTTCTCGTCGTACCATCGTTGAAGGCGTTGAGTTTTGTTCATCATCTCTCGCGTTTCGTCGGTTCTGCTGTTCGCTCTATTTTCGAGTAAGAAGACTTCGTAGTTCATCCAAGGAATTGATTCGCGGGTGTTGGTCGAAATTGGGATGATTGTTGTTGCGGTCGAGCAGCACCGGTTGGATACCCGCGCCAATGGCGCCGTTGATGTCAGTTTCTATCTGATCGCCGACCATTAGCGCGGCGTTCGGCGGCGTGTCGTTCGCTCGACGCAAAGCTTCTGTAAATACGCGTGGATCAGGCTTTTCGCATCCGACTTCACTACTCGTGACCGCAAAATCGATGCTATCTGATAGTCCGAGTTGATCGGATAATTCAGAACCGCCGCTTGGGACATTCGACACGATTCCGACGACGTATCCGCTCGCTCGAAGCGCATCGAGGTTGGGTAAAACGTCGTCGTAAAGGACCATTTCGTATTCCTGCGCTGCCACTGCCTGCCAAATCTTGTCGGCCAGTTCGAGATCCACATCAATGCCGCATCCTTGCAGGACCAGCTGCTCGAACTTGGCGAAGAATTGGTCGCGCTCGGTCATCGTCATCTGACGGATGGGCGTTTTGGTGTTTTCATGGGTCATGTAAGCCTCGGCGACCGCGTACCCTGCGTCAATGCCCTCTTTGGTTACGTTGATGCCGAACTGCGATGCCGCGCGCGAGTGGATGACGTAACGGTCGGGCGACCAAGTAGCCAACGTGCCGTAGACGTCAAAAAGTATCGTCTTCACGTTTTTCAAAACATCCGTCTTTGATGTTCGTTGCGTTCTAACCTTCATTATCAAATTCGGGGTCGAGAGTCTCTTTCGCGAATACGATCGCCGAGACGCGTCGGGCTCCAGCGATTTTCAACGCGGCAGCACAATTCATGAGGGTGTTGCCGGTAGTGCAAACATCGTCGATGAGGAGAACGTGCCCATCGTCGAAGCGGTAGTTGGCTTCGAATGCGCCTCTCAACGACGTTGCTCGCTGTTGCCTTGTGAGTTCGACCTGTGATTGCGTTGAGCGCGTCTTGGACAATGCATCCTCGATGAACTGCAACTGTAGTTTGTCGGCGATTTCCCGCGCGAGCAGCGATGCTTGGTTGTAACCGCGCTCGCGCAGACGATCTTGGTGCGCAGGCACGGGTGTGACGCAATCCAAGTTCGCTCGGGTTGCGAATCGATGCGCCGACATGATGTCCGCCATCGCCGGGGCGATGGCTGTTACGTGACGGTATTTGAGCGCATGGACCACGCTTCTAACCGGTCCGCCGTAGCGATAGATCGGTACGAGGCGATCCAATGGAGGCGGCAAGGCGACGCAATCGCCGCAGAGTTGCAGGTTCTCGGCGGTGCGTTCCCCGCATTTGAGGCACGTGTTGCCTGCCAGTTTTGGTGCTTTCTCGATGCATTGGTTGCACCATAACGCCCCCTCGACACCGCAGTGGACACAAGCAACAGGCACCAGGAAATCAACTACCGCCTTGATGGCTTTCGACGCGGTTTCGATTGCAGGCGTTCGCATCTTGTCAAATCCCGGGTTGCCTCTATCCACGGTACTCGTAGATGGTTACCGGGCCTTCGCTGAACACTGGATGTAGATTGAGTTCATCTGAATTGTTGAATTTCTCGATGCCGCTAGACGGGTAAGCGCCCCGTTCCAACTCTCCGACATAAACGTATCTGACATCGAATTCGTCCAAGAACTTACGCGCGTCGTCAATGTCTCTGGTGACGTAGAAGTTGTTGATGGCAGCCCTGCGACGTTGCACTTCCCAGTGATATTCGTGTCGTTGCTGCGTCTGATGCCAATCCCAGCCCAAGATGGTCGGCAACCCGGTATAGATCGAGATACGGTTGCCCCACGTGTAGAGGTCCCATTGCGCTTCAACAACCACCGGTGCCCCGTGCACATTCTCACGCAACCACTCGATTCCCGGTTTATCCGAGGCGATCTCGATGTCGATGCCGCGCGTGTGGTAGGATGCCTCATCCATGTAGGCTTCACCGTCAATACCGGGCCCTATGATGTTGAAGCGATCGTCTAGCCGAACCTCAGTTGCCATGATCGGGTAGATGAAGACACCGACGGCGAGGATCGCGAAAGCCGATAACCATAGAGTTCTGACGGAACTGATGTTGCGTGTGATGAACGCTCCCACGTCCCAAAGTCTCCACAAGGCGTAACTCGCGGCAATCGCCAGCAGCCACCATGCTTGAATGTAGAACTTGAAGATCGTGTTCTGACGTCCGATGTCGTTCTTTACGGTGATGACATCGACACCAGCGGCGATCAACAACGCCATCATCGTCAGGGCGATGGTGATGATTATGTAGCGTTGCCCGGCGTGTCTCCGCATATACGCCATTAGCCCGGTCAGAGCTAATATCGCGGTGCCTGTCAGAGTGGCAATCACAGTGATGAAGTGCGGATACGAGATGATGACCGCGATCCAGACCACGCCGAACGCGCCGATGATTGCCGCATTCGCCCAATTCGGGTAGCCGAGATCGTTTTTGAGTATTCCGACGATTGAACCGAAGCGAAACGTTCCGCGGCGCCATTCGATGACCAGCCAAGATCCGAGTGCGAAGAGGAATATCGCGTGAATAAAGAGGTAACGCCAGAGCGACGTCTGGAACTTGCTGAGCTCAACCCCGTTGTTGAAGAGCTCGAAGTTGTTGTGGAACGGGAGGTACATGACGTATCCGACGATGCCGACGATCGCAGTCTTGCCAATAGCATGTGCAATGCCTACCAGCTTGCCTCGTTGACCGTAGAGAAACTCCCCTGCAAAAATGAAACCCGCGGCGAAGAGAAGCTGAGTCGGGTAGTCCCAGGAGTTGATGAGGCGCAACGAGCCGACGGCGATCCCCAACAGAGCCAGAGAAGCAAGAGTCTCGAATCGCGACAACCTCTCCATGCCGGCGCGGAGGAAGGCGGCTATCGAAAGTCCTAACGCCAAGACGGCGAAGGGAATAGCGATCATATGGGCATGCAGATCTGCGTATAGGAATGTGAAGAACGGGAACTCGGTGATCTCGTTGCCGCCAGTGTCTCGTTCGAAAAGCCGTGTGCTTCGCCAGTAGTCAAACTGCGGGAAGTCTTGCCCCTTTACATATGCGTCATACAACCCTCCGCCGACCTGTGCCAATCCATCTATGTTTGCGGCTACTACAGCTAACAGCGCGGCGACGATGCCGAAAAATATCGGGATTCTGCCGAGTCTGATCGCGCCGCGCGCCCGCATCGCCATAGCAACCAAGTTGTAAGCGATCGTGTAAACGGAAGTCGCTGTCAGCGCGAAAATCAGAGGCACTGCCAGGTTGTATGCGACCGAGGGAATGATTCCAGTGATCCGGATCAGCGACGCCACGATGAACTGACCGTAGTAGTAGTAGTTGAGATATCCGCCGGCGAACCACGGATCGTATGGCGGCATTATGGTCGATCGGGTGATGGCGTTCAGATACGCGAAGTCCATCGGCTTTTCGCCGCCGCGCCACGCATGCCAGAGATCTGGGTTGGCAAGCCTGATCGCCAAGAAGGCTAGAAACGCTGCGAGGAAGATCAACTCGGCGACCGCGATTGTCTTCCAGTTCGCTTTCATGAAGATCACGATCTCGTCGCCAATCTTCCAGAAGATGGCGAAGGAAACAAATGCGAGCAGTACGATTCCAATTCCGACGGTCGTAGCGCTGAATCCGATCACACCGAAACTCGCGAACAGCCATGTGATGGTTGCAACGATGAGGATGCCTAATGGTTTGCTGAGGAGATAACCTCGGTCGGCGAATGGACGGAAGACGACATATGTCAATGGCCAAGCCGCCAATGCGATTATCTGAACAGCTAGAAGCCACACTAACCACGCCAGCTCATTCGGCAAGTCCTTGAGGAAATAGATGGTGTTCCAACTGTCGCCGGATCGTTGGATTCTCGCTTGGTCATCTTCGTATACGAGTCCTATTCCACCAGCGAGAACGCGGCTTAGGTCGTCGGGCGATTGACCGTCGTAAATCCGGTTAAGATACTCGGCCTGCCCGAGTTTTTCGGTGTTCTGGAAGACGATGGCGTGCGGATGCTCGTAGACGGTGAAGCTCTCGTCCGCCCATCCGAACCAGTCCCAGTTGTAGAGCGAGCCGCGCGGTTTGGTGTAGCCGTCAGGAACGCTGAAAGAGACCCTCGCATAAGGATCGTCCCAATAGACGATGCCGAAAAGTTCGGGCACTCGCACCGATGAGTAGACAGCCTTGTAGCCCAGTTCTCCATTGAAGAGCTTTTCGTAGAAACTAGTCGATATCGGATACCGTTCCGGCAATCTTGGAATTGTTGCCGCAAGCCGATTGCTGTAAAGCACCAGATAGTCAGCATCCTCCAACAACCGAGTTACGGTCGAGAACTTAGATCTGTTGTCGTCTTCGTACATCGGGAGTTTTTCGTGCATTCTGAAGCCGATGATGTTGGGTATGCCCTCCTCCCAGTGTTCCTGGATCACGACAGTTCCCGGTCCGGCATTTTCACGCAACCATCGTGAAACGTCTTGTGCCGGGTGTGCTCCGCTGAAGACGTTGAGGTAGGCGAGAGTGTAATGCGCGAGTAGCAGGAACGCCACGACACCGAGGGCGTAGGCGCCAAACCGGACCACCTTGTGGAATCTCGGCAAAAGGTCTGAGCTGACCCACCAGATCGCCGCGGCTGTGAAAGCGATCAAAAACGGAGTCGTCGGGAGCATGTAGCGGAGGAATTTGACCTCGAACTGACCGTTGATCAGGAGGTACGGGAGCAGGAACGACAATACGACGATGAACGCGAGATTGCGCGTGACCAGTGTGCGAGCCAACGCCCAAATCAGACCGATCCAGACCGCGATGCCGAGGGTTATACCCAATCCCCACGTGGAAAGTTGGCGCATCTGGTAGAGGAAAGCTGGGGTATCGATGTATTGCCGCGTAAACGGAAAATCGACTACCCGCCTAACCATCTCGGATTGGTAGTAGATGTTAGAGAAGTAGGTGTCCCAGTCGATGATCATGTATGGCTGCGTCACCAACAGCGCGATGACCGCGGCGGAGCCAGCCAAGACAGCGTATCGGAGCGCTAGCTTCACATCGTTCGGCGTTACGCTTACGGCTCCGCGTGATGTGATGCTAGGTCCGATCAACACCAGCAAGTGCGCGGCAGCTACGGCGAGGCCGACGGGCGCCGCGGTGACTTTGGTCGCAACTGCCAATCCGAGCATCACGCCCGACAGCAACGCGTCCGACTGTTTGCGTTCTTGGGCCAGCCGCGTTGAGAAGTAGACAGTTGCAACGATGAACATTGTCATCGGGGCGTCGACGGCGGTGTAGTGCGCGTTCTGGATGTGTATCACTGCCAATGCGGTCAGCAACGCGGCTATCAGACCGGCCCGGCGGTCTCCGACTAAGCGCGATGCCAACAGGAAGACGAAGAATACGGTGATCGTGTCGGCAATAGCAGCAAAGTTGCGCCCAGGAAATCGGAGGTCGAACAAGTTCCAGTCCTTGTCGGCGAATGGCGCAGCTAGCCATTTCCAAGCCGCGAGCGCATAAAGCGGCAGACTCCCGTAGTTGAACCATTGCGGATTAAGTCGAGATTCGGGTGTCAACAAGCCTGGTTCGGTCAGTTGTGAAAAATCGAGCCGTTCGGCACGTCCCAAAAAGTCGCGCTCGTCGGGATGGTAAAGTCCACCTTGATCCCAATCTGTGCCGAACATGCGCAGAACGAGCGCGAGAACCAGGATTACACCAAGGGCAACGTCGATCAGATCCAGTCGGTGTCGTCTGGGTGCTCCATCAACCAGCGCATCAGAACCATTTTCGGAATCGGCAGTCTGGGTGCCTGAATCGACTGATTCGACCGGTGAGTTTTCGCGTCCGCCGATGCGGATATTGATGCTCGAACGCCACTCAGGTACCAATTCGGCGCTTGTGTCGGGCTTAGGTTCGCGTACGGTCTCGTGAGCCGTAGAAGAATCGGTCCGGAGCCGGTCGGAGTCGGAATTAGTTGGGGTTGGTTGAAGTTCCATATGAACGTTGAGATTCTAATGAACACAACGCGCCCGACTGTCCCGATCTGTCGCGCGGTCTATAACATAACTCTAGACCATCGAATCAATCGAAAGGCTTCATGAAATGTCGTCTACTCGTCAAAACGAGCGTGTGGCGTACTTCAACGGTGAGATCGTGCCGGAAAGTCGAGCGGTCGTTCCATTCCGGGACCGCGGCTTCAAGTACGGCGATGCTGTGTTTGATATGACGCGCACCTTCGGCCACCGAATCTTCAAGCTCGATGAACACCTAGACCGCTTCTACAACTCGCTTGACTACGTGCGGATTGATCCGGGCATCACCAAAGAGGAGATGCGCGATGCCACGATCCAAGTAGTCGAACATAACCTGAAACTTCTCGGAGACGACGATGACTACTGGGTTGGACAACGCGTATCGCGGGGTGTCGATCTCGTCGGGGGTGATATGTGGTCTACCGACGGCGGGCCGACAGTGATCATCGAATGCACGCCGTTGCCGCTCGGACCGCGGGCGCGGCTTTACCGTGACGGCATTGATGTTTGGGTGCCAGCGACGCGTCGCGTAAGCCCTGAGGCGTTGAGCCCGCGCGCCAAATCGCACAACTACCTTAACCTGATCATGGCGGATATGGAGGCCAAGGAGTACGATCCTGAGGCATGGGCGATACTTCTCGACAACCGCGGATTCCTTACTGAAGGAATCGGTTCCAATGTCTTCGTTGTCAAGGACGGCGTCGCATACACGCCTAAGGCGCAGTTCGTTCTTGGCGGCATATCGCGCGAGACTGCGATCGAACTAGCCGACGTGATCGACTTAGAGGTCGTCGAGACCGATCTTGACATGTTTGACGCAACGACTTCAGACGAGATGTTCCTGACTTCCACCTCGCTCTGTATCTGCCCGGTGCGCAAGGTTCAAGGCTCTACGGTGAGTAACGGCAATGTGCCGGGCCCGGTCACCAAAGCACTGATGGACGCATACGTTGATCTAGTTGATTTCGATTGGGTCGGTCAATACTTGAAACGGCTTGAAGACTGACCTCTCCAAACGGATCTAAGAATCTCGACAAGGCAGATCGAGACTCCGTTTCTATTGGGCGTTCTTCAAGTGACGGCGTCAATCGGGCCGACCGTCGCCGACCGCTGACTCTCGGCGCGGGTAGCTTTGCCTTTCTGCTCGCTTCGCTTTGGGCGGGTTTGCCGGTTGCCGTAAAAATCGGCCTAGAAGATTCACCGCCGTTGCGGCTCGGGTTCATGAGATTCGTGCTCGGAATGGTCGTCGTTCTTATTTGGGCGCTGATCTCGCGCCAAAGCCTGAAGATCACGCGCGCCGAACTGTGGCCGTTAATTCTGCTCGGGTTGTTGTTTTCGGTTCAGACCGCGTTCATGAATCTTGGTCAATACAACACCACTGCTGGACACGCTGGCGTCGTCATAACGACATTTCCGTTGTGGGCTGGCGTATTCGCCCACTTCCTGATACCGAGCGATAGACTGTCGCCCCGCCGAGTGGTTGGCGCGATCATCGCTTACTCCGGTGTGGTTGCGCTGTTCGTCAGGAGCATCGTCGGCGATATAGATGCCCTAGGTGCGCCGAACGTGTGGCTCGGCGATCTCTTGATCATGTGCTCCGCGTTGCTGCTTGGGCTGCGCCAAGTTTACCTTTCGATACTCGGACAAGGTATTTCGACTGTAAAGATGCTCGTGGCGCAGGGGGTATTCGGCTGCGTCACCTTCCTAGTAGGTTCGTTGATTTTCGAGGCCGAACCGATTCGTATGACACTGCTACTTGGCGTGTCGCTTTTTTATCAAGGCATCATCATCGCCGGTTTCGCCTTCCTTGGTCAGACGTGGTTGCTGAGCAACTACCTGCCAAGCAGAGTGACATTGATTTCCTTGTCATCTCCGATCACTACGGCAGTGTTATCTTGGTTGATACTCGGCGAGAACATCGGGCCTGAACTGTGGGCCGGAGCAATCCTTGTGATGGTAGGTTCCTACATCGCCCAAAGAAATCAGTCCGACACCAAAGAAAAGCCGGACTCTAACTGATCAACGGGGACAGTTGACAAATGTCAAACATTCCAAGCAACTTCGTTGTCGGTTCGACCGCTTCGGTCAGCCGTCTGATCACGGACGAGATCGTTCGTGAATTCGCGGAATTGAGCGGAGATACTCAACCGCTTCACTTGGACGATGAATATGCTTCCAAAACCAGGTTCGGTCAGCGGATCGCCCACGGCGCGTTGCTCGTAGGGATGGTTTCGGCTGTGTTGGGCGTCAAGATGGCTGGTCAGGAGGCGACGATCATATTCCTCGGGCTCAGCGTCAACTTCATCGCTCCAGTTCACATCGGCGACGAGGTTACAGCTCGTTGCGAAGTCGTGTCGGTCAGAGATGACAAGCCGATAGTGAAGTTGGCGGTTACCTGCACCAACCAAACCGGTGATGAAGTCATGGCCGGAGACGCGGCGGTCTACATCGATTCGCATCCGATTGACGGTTAGGTTAAAACCCCAATTCTTGAAGTCTCACCCGTCAAATCGTTTGCGCCGATTTGGAGGTATCTGAAGTAAACGGGTTTTTGCAATGATTCCGTTGCTCTCGTACACTTAAAGGTAGGTGCTCGGTCCCGTTCGGTTCGCGCGCGTAGCGAACCGCCATCGTGTACTTTTGGCTGATCGCCACCATTAAGGAAAGCAACTTGGTTTCACAGACTGAATACTCCGCAGCCGCTTCCACCTCCGACGCTTTAACCGTCCAAGATGCCGTCACCGAATACGTAATCACGATACCCGACAGCAAGAAGCGCTCGGTCCATCCCGAACTGACGAAGTTCGCGCGTTGGATTGGCCCCAACAACACTCTAGAGTCGTTGCGACCGTCGGATATCAGCCCGTATTCCGAAACCTTCGGGGCTAGCGCGTCGGATACCAACAAACAGCGTGTGACAGCCGTAAAGGACTTCCTGAATTACGTCAAGAAGAAGGGTTACATCGAGGTCAGTCTCGCTCCTCACATCCGCGTTCGCAAGCCAACGATGAATGCCGCACGTGGCGGTGCTGTAAGGCGACGTGACACGGAGGTCCAGATCACGCAACAGGGTTACGACGAGATGGTCAACCGTCTGGAGCAACTTCGTGTGGAGACTGTCCGACTGGCCGGTGAGATCGAACGCGCTGCTGCCAGCGGTGACGTCCGTGAAAACTCGCCGCTCGAAGCCGCCAGGGAAAATCAGGGCATGGTTCAAGCCCAGATCAACCGATTGGAATCGACCCTCAAAGTGGCGACCATAATCGACGAATCTGAACGGCGTGCCAGCGACCATGTGCAGATCGGCTCTTGGGTGCGTCTCACCAAGGATGGCACCGACATGACCGTCGATTACCAGATTGTCGCCGCAAACGAGGCGAATCCGTTGCGTAATAAGATCTCAGATATCTCCCCAGTTGGCAGTGCCATTCTCGGCAGCAAACCGGGTGATGAGGTGATTGTCAAAGCACCAGCAGGTGAACAGAAGTTCACGATCAACTCCATCTTTTGATCTTCACCATCACGCGTTTGTCGAAAAACGCCCTGCTAGATTGAATCTGGACGATTAGAGTAATTTCTGCCGTGGAAGGGTATTTCGACAGTTTCACAATCCTCGCGGCGTTTTCAGTCGGAGTTGTAGTCCTCTTGCTCTTGGACCTCCTTCTTCTGAGCGGCAAGGACCACCACGTGGGCATGAAGGAGGCCACCCTCCTCACCATCTTATGGACATTGGTTGCCGCCGCTGTCGGGGTTTGGGTTTTCATCGCCGGCGGAACCGAACTCGGTATCGAGTACGCCACCGCGTACGTCGCCGAAAGAGCCCTCAGCATCGACAATCTCTTCGTATTCCTCGTCATCTTCAACTACTTTGCCCTTCCCGACCTCTTCCGCTCCCGCGCACTCCTATTCGGCATTGTTGGCGCGCTTATCGCTCGTGCGGTCTTCATCTTCTTCGCCATCGGCATCATCTCGATCTTCGAACCCATCCTCTACCTCCTTGCCGCAATCCTGATCTACACCGCTTACAAACTCATCACGGCTCACGACGAAGACGTCGACCCCTCGAAGAACATCCTCCTCCGGGTCTTCCGAAAGGTCTACCCTGTCTCCGACGAATACGACGGTCACGACTTCTTCACCATCAAAAACGGCATCCGAATGGCAACACCCTTCGCCCTCGTCGTCATCGTCCTCGCATCCACCGACGTCGTATTCGCCATCGACTCCATACCCACCGTGGTGGGCATCAGCAAGAACCAGTTCATAATCTGGTCGTCCAACGCCATGGCTGTCCTTGGCATGAGGCCCCTCTTCTTTTTGCTTGAGGGACTCGTCAACCTCTTCCGATTCCTCTCTTACGGCCTCGCTGCCATCCTCGGATTCATCGGTGTCAAGATTATCGTCGAAACCGCCATCCACGACCAGTTCCATGACTTGATCCACAACCTCGGCGTCCCCGATGACTCGGTATCCATCACCATCACACTAGGATCCTTGGCAATCGTAATCGCAATCCTGGTAATCAGCGTCATCGCATCTGTGGTCCTTCCGCAGTCAGAAGAAGATCATCACAGCCACGACGAGGCGGCGGCGTGAATGCCGTAAGCGGGTCAACGCGCTCGCAACTCGCTGAAGAGCTTAAACGAGCAGTCGTCGGCGAAGTTTGTTTCGACCGCTACGCGCGGCAGATGTACTCCACCGATGCCTCCATCTACAAGATGACGCCGATTGGTGTCGTGCTCCCTCGTGACGCGGACGATGTGAGCGCAGTGATCGAGACCTGCTCCTCCGCAGGTGTATCCGTGCTCCCCAGAGGCGGCGGCACTGGACTGTCGGGACAGACAGTGAATCGCGGCGTGGTCGTCGATTTCTCAAAATACATGCACGATGTCATCGAGATCAACGGTGAAGAAGGCTGGGTGCACACCCAACCCGGCATCACCATCGACGAACTGAACCGCCAAATCGCGTATACCGGAAAGTACTTCACCCCCGATCCAAGCACATCGTCGCGGGCCAACATCGGTGGGGCGATGGGCAACAACTCGTGCGGCTCTCACTCGATCATCTACGGCAAGACCGTCGACCAGGTCCAGCAAATGTCCGTCATACTCTCCGATGGCTCCTCAGCGACATTCGAGGCATTAAACGCCGCGCAGTTGGAGGGCAAGATGGCCCTCTCAAGCCTGGAAGGTCAGATCTACCGTGGTATTCCAGATATCGCAGAGCGTGCGGGAGGCGAAGTCGATCGACGCTTCCCCAAAATCCTTCGGCGCGTCGGAGGCTATAACATCGACCGCGTTTACTCACCGGGCGATGGGCCGATCATTGATCTGACACAAGTCATGGTTGGTTCCGAAGGCACACTCGCCGCCGTCACCGACGCGCGTTTGAAGCTCTGGGACATCCCGAAGTCCAAAGGCTTGGCGGTCCTGCACTTCCACACACTGCGCGACTCGATGGAGGCTACAGTCGCGACGCTGGAGCACGAAGTCAGCGCGGTTGAGCACATCGGGGAGATAATCATCGCCCAAGCCCGCAAATCGCTAGGCTTTTCGCGCGGTCTCGGATTTCTGCAGGGCGATCCTTCGGACATTCTCGTCGTTGAGATGACCGGCGAAAACGCGTCCGAAGTTCAGTCGAAGCTTGAGACATTCAGTGCCTCCATCCAGCGTAGTACCGCAACTTACGCGGTAACCCTGTTGCTAGAACCAGCGGAACAGCGGCAGGTGTGGGCAATGCGTGAGGCTGGCCTCGGTCTGATGATGAATGTCGAGGGCGATGCGAAACCTCTGCCTTTCGTAGAAGACACCGCTGTCGCGCCCGAAATGTTGCCGGAATACGTAGAGCGTTTCGACGAGATCGTCAAACGGCATGGTACCGAAGCCGGGTATTACGGACATGCCAGCGTAGGATGTCTGCACATTCGGCCGCTAGTGAACCTCAAGAAATCCGCTGGCGTCGATCTCATGTACGCCATCGCTGACGAGATATCCGATCTAGTCCTAGAATTCGGTGGCTCGCTGAGCGGCGAGCATGGTGACGGGATCGTTAGAGGGGCGTGGGCGGAGAAGATGTTTGGCAAAGAGCTTGTCAGCCATTTCCGCGAGGTAAAGGGGGTGTTCGACCCGGATGGGATCATGAACCCGGGCAAGGTATTCGACACTCCTGACATGCGGGAAAACCTGCGCTACGGCGCCGCTTATTCAGCGCAAACGTTGCCGACCAAACTCGATTGGAGCGCGGATGGTGGGTTCGCCGGTGCGATCGAACGATGCAACGGTGTCGGGGCTTGCAGAAAGGTCAACGCCGGCGCGATGTGTCCTTCTTACATGGCCACGCGCGAAGAGGAGCACTCGACCCGGGGTCGAGCCAACGCGCTACGCGCAGCATTGTCTGGCGCATTGCCCATCGACGAATTCCAATCGGAAAGGATGTACGAGGTTCTCGATCTCTGCCTCGAATGCAAATCCTGTAAATCGGAATGTCCGTCGAACGTCGATATGGCGAAGATCAAATACGAATTCCTCGACCTTTACTACCAGACGCACAATGTGCCGTTGCGTTCGCGGCTCGTCGCCGACATCCACCGCCTAAATGCTCTGGCTCCAGGACCGCTAGCCCCACTCGCCAACTTCGTCAACAGATCTGCTCCAGCGAGGTGGGCGTCCGAAAAGGTTTTGGGTATCGATCGACGCCGCAAACTGCCCAAGATTGTCGGCAAGACGTTTGAACAGTGGTTCAAAGGACGTAGCACGAACACAACGGGATCGCGGGGCGATATCGTGCTTTTCCACGACACCTTCATGAACTTCAATCATCCGGAGTCGGGTGTGGGCGCGGTAAAGTTGCTCGAAGCACTCGGGTATCGCGTGCGTCTGGCTGATCGTGCCTGTTGCGGTCGACCGATGGTGTCAGCCGGAATGCTCGATCGTGCCATCGAAAACGCTAGGAGGAACGTCACTACACTAACGCCGTACGTTGAGGCGGGCGCACAGATTGTGGGTTGCGAGAGCAGTTGCATATTGACGCTGAAGGACGAATATCCTGACCTGCTCGGTTCGGATCCAGCGGCGCAGGCTATCGCGGATGCTTCAGTGATGCTCGAAGAGGTTTTGGTTGATTCTTTTGACGATGGTGGTCAGCAAATCGCTTGGAGCGATGTATCGGCCGAGATCATGCTACACGTGCACTGCCACGAACGCGCTCTCATAGGTACTACACAAGCTGTCGCCGCGCTGAATCTGCCGCCGAACTTCCGAACTGAACTCATAGATGCCGGATGTTGTGGCATGGCCGGTTCCTTCGGATATGCCAAAGAACACTACGATGTATCGCGACAGGTCGGCGAAGATCGACTGTTCCCAGCTTTACGCAAAGCAGGCCCCGACACCAAGTTTGCGATTACGGGTGTTTCTTGCAAGCAACAGATCGAAGATGAGCTTCATCGGCCTGCTCACTTCCTCGCCGAAGTGTTGGCCGACGCTTTAGCTGACCGTTAACCCCTAACTGGCGTGTAGCCGACGAATGACACTCGCAATGCCCACCGTAGGCATAATCGCAAACCCTGCCGCGGGCAAGGACATTCGGCGATTGGTGGCGCAGGGCCGTGTCGTAT
The DNA here is from genome assembly GCA_034423055.1 of Dehalococcoidia bacterium. GTDB lineage: Bacteria > Chloroflexota > Dehalococcoidia > Lucifugimonadales > Lucifugimonadaceae > Bin127. Next base: position 14,546 of record DAOUJE010000123.1, read on the forward strand.
CCAACCAAGAGAAGTCGAACATCTTGAGACGAGTTTTCGCGGGTCTGGAATCACAAGGTGTGGACAAGGTGATCGTTATGCCGGACATGGCCGGTTTGGCGCGAAACGCGATGTCAGACACTCAGGAGACGATGCAATCGGAGTTCATCGATCAGACGCCAACCGGTAGCCAACGCGACTCGACAGTTGCAGCGCAGATCATGCGTAATGCCGGGACCGACTGCATATTGACGCTGGGAGGCGATGGGACCAATCGGTTGGTTGCCAAGGGATGCGGCGACGTGCCATTGGCACCGATCTCGACCGGTACCAACAACGTTTTTCCCAATGAAATCGAGGGCACATTGGCCGGTATCGCAGCCGCAACTGTTGCAAAAGATCCTGATATTCGGGATCTCGCGTGTCGTCGTTCCAAGAAGATCGAGATCATCATCAATGAGGATCTTCGAGACATCGCGCTCGTAGATGCCGCGGTCTCACGGCAGACCATGATCGGTGCCCGCGCATTATGGGACGTCGGCGCGTTGGAAGCTGTGTTCCTGACCCGCGCTGAGGCATCGAGCATCGGGATCGCTTCCATCGGAGCACGACTCTCGCTAATCGCCATCGACGAAGCGAGGGGGCTTCACATCAGCTTTCCGGAACCTGGCCAACCCGTTGAAGAATCGGTGGTCGCGCCGATCGCTCCCGGCATGGTTCGGGAGGTGCCGATCTCCGGATGGAGGATCATCGAGCCAGACGAAACGGTTCCGGTTCAAGCATCGAGAGGCACAATCGCCCTTGACGGGGAACGCGAGATTGAGTTGCTGGAAGGTATGCGAACGGCGGTGCGCATCAGCACCGAGGGTCCGTGGGTTGTAGATTTCGACCGTGCTTTGCAGGTTGCGTGCTCGAAAGCTGAAATGACAATGTGCTTCGGGCATCGATATGTGTAGTACAAGCCATGATTATGCACATATCGCCCCGAATGTGTGTATAGATCGTACATATATTGGACGATATGTGCAAAAATCGACCAGAATTTAGGCATGTCGATTTCGAGTAGTTAACTGGATGTACATGTCGAGATGGATATGTATAATTTATGGGTATAAATCATACACGTATTAGCGAATGACGTGATCAGTGCCCGAATTCAATCCTAAGGAGCCATATAACGACCTTCCGCCGTTGCCGCCATCCACCGAGATAGAGACGATCGGCGTGATGCGGTCGCTCAACTTGGCAAGTCGAGCGTTGGCAAACCTGAACGGGACCGCGCTCAGCGTCCCCAATCCGCAGCTACTGATCGACGCGTTCGCCATCACCGAGGCAGTCGCCAGTTCGGAGATCGAAAACGTCAACACCACCAGCGACGAGTTGTTCAGGTTCATGGCGGTTGGGAACGAGCGAGCCTCTGATGCCACGAAGGAAGCGGCGCGCTATCGTCCGGCACTTTCCATGGGCATCGATCGTCTGCGAAGCGACTCGAGACTGGACACTCAACTGTTCGTCGATACGTGCAGCCAGATACTGGGCACACCTGTTGATGTGCGCGAATCCGCCGTGTTCATCGGCAATCCACGCACCCGGTACGTGGCATACACGCCGCCTTACGGCAAATCCACGTTGCTCCGTCTGTTGGACAATCTTCTCAACTTCGCCAACGACACCGCACCTGGTTTGGACCCGATCATCAAGATGGCGATCATTCACTACCAGTTCGAGGCGATTCATCCGTTCCCGGATGGCAATGGTAGAACGGGGCGCATCATCAATATCCTCTATCTGATGCTGAAAGGATTGCTTGATCAACCCGTTCTGTACCTGAGCCGTTACTTCCTGCGTCACCGCCGAGAATACTACGCGGGTTTGCGCTCTGTGACCGAATCTGGAGCATGGGAGGGGTGGATCCGATACATTTTGTCGGGAGTCAAAGAGGTAGCCGAGGAAGGTCGCGACGACCTGATCAGGATACGGGAATTGCGCCGTGAGTACGCAGACAGGGCGAGAGTCGATGCGCCTACGGCATCATCGGGGCAACTCTTGAACCTGCTCTTCTCCCGTCCTTACACCACTACGAGAATGGTCCAAGAGGTTGAAGGTGTTACTCGGGCAACGGCTAGGTCTCGTCTAGAGGCACTTGCTCAAGCCGGCATGTTGGAACGCGTCAAATCTGGCCGGCATCAACTGTTCAGGAATCATCGTCTCATCGATATCTTGGTTGGACTGTCCGATGACATGGAGTATGTTGTCCATTTCGGCGGCGAATGATTTGGATATGTATAAAACACATCGAATTTGTACATATCTCTGTTCAAACGTACAACCGCTTTACACTAACGCGCCGAAATGTACGATCAGCGCACCTGAATAGTACTCTTCGTTGCTTCATTCACCGCGTATATCCGCAATGAGTGCCACAACGTCGCGGCTACGCTCCTCGAGCATCGACCAATCTCCGTTCGCGACCACGTCGCTGGACACGAGGCGCGAGCCCATGCCAACGGCGCACACACCCGCCTCGAACCAAGGACGAAGTGATGCTTCGGTGATGTCTACACCGCCAGTTGGCATTATCGAAGACCATGGCATGGGTGCCAGAACATCTTTCACGAAGCCAGGACCGCCGACTGCCGATCCGGGGAAAATCTTGACGATGTCTGCGCCCAACTCTTCGGCACTGGAAATCTCTGACGCGGTGCCGCAACCGGGTATGTAGGGAACCTTGCGGCGGTTGCAGACCTTTGCAACGTCTGGGTTGGTTACTGGGCCGACAATGAAGCTGGCGCCGTTGCTGATGTATATGGACGCAGTTCCGGCATCGAGAACTGATCCGGCGCCGAGGATGGCGTCTGGCAACTCGGCGGCGCAGAAGCGGTCCAAACTCGAGAACACTTCCCAAGCGTGATCGCCGCGGTTGGTGAATTCGAGGACACGGATACCACCCGCGACGCAGGCTCGAGCGATGTTTTGGGCATTCTCGATGTCGCCGTTGTAGAAGACCGGGACGACCCCGATGCTGTGCATTGCGTTCAGAACTTCGAGCTTCGAGTGCCGTGCCATTCTTAATCTCCTGAGACCTTTTAGCTCATCGACTTTGACGAGTCTATCGCCTGCCAGTACAGTCGATGCGAATCCGTTGTGTTAATCTCATTTCGCATGGAATCGTGAGGGTATCGAGAATATGGATGTCAATCCTGTAAAGGCGAAACTTAACCAAAACTTGCCGTCGTTAGGCACTTGGTCTGCGAGCGGTGATCCGACGGTCATCGAAACGCTGTTGCACACTACCGATTTCGACTGGGTCACTCTCGATTTCGAGCACAATCCGATTGACGTATCCACCGCGGTCAACTGTCTGCGCGCGGGTAACGGCTCCGGCAAACCGATTTTCGCACGTATCCCGAGCAATGATCCGATCTGGGTCAAGCGCGTTCTCGACATCGGTTTCACGGGTATCGTCGTTCCCGACGTTAAAGATGAGGAAGAAGCGGAACGCGCCGTGCAAGCGGCGAAATATCGCCCTCGCGGCCTCCGTGGCATCGGCTCCACCCGCGGTCAGCTCGTGTACGGTAGCGACTACTACGAGAAGGCCAACGACATCATCATGGTCGTCTGCATGATCGAGGATTGGCGCGCCGTTGACCGCATCGATAAGATCATGCAAGTGCCAGACCTCGACGTCTGCTTCGTCGGTCCTAACGATTTGGCCAGTTCGCTCGGAGTGCCAACTGGACTCGACAACAAACATCCTGACCATGTGAAGGCCGTCGAGAGTGTTGTGACGGCTGGTAAAAAGCATGGAGTTGCAACCGGCATCCACTGCATTGACGGCAACGAAGCCGCCCGTCGTATCGAACAGGGCATGACATGGTTCCCTATCGCTTCCGATGTGCGGTTGCTCAAATCGGCTGTCGACGCCGAACTTGCGAACGTTGCGTCTCGTTCAGGTGGGGACGGTGATGAAGAAAACGCGACCTTCTACTAGAAGCCACAACACCAAAGCGCATAAACCAACAGAGGAGATTTCTTAGATGCCATCTGTCGTCACGTTCGGCGAAATAATGTTGCGACTCGCAACGATGCGTCGCGAACGCTTCACGCAAGCGCGCGAGTTCGAAGTTACATACGGCGGTGGGGAGTGCAACGTCGCGGTGTCGCTGGCAAATTTCGGAGTTGATTCGGTGTACGTGACTGCGATCCCGGACAACGATATCGGCCAAGCCTGCATAAACTACGTCCGGCAATGGGGAGTCGACACCTCCGAAATTGTCCGCCAAGGTCAACGTCTAGGCACTTATTACCTCGAAAACGGTGCTGCCATGCGGGCATCGAAGGTGATTTACGACCGTGCCGCATCCTCGATCGCCGAACTGCAACCGGGCGAGATCGATTGGGAGCGCATCTTCGATGGCAAAGATTGGTTCCATTTCACGGGCATAACGCCGGCGATTTCGGAATCCGCTGCTCTAGCCTGCGATGAAGCGGCATCGATCGCCAAGTCGATGGGTTTGACCGTCTCCGCAGACATGAACTATCGCAAGAATCTGTGGTCGCCTGCAGAAGCACAGGCGGTGATGCGTCCCATGATGAAGCACGTGGATGTCGCCATCGGCAATGAGGAAGATGCCGAGATGTCGCTCGGTGTTGCTCCTGAGGGCGTCGATGTCGAGAGCGGCGAAATCGATGCCACGGCGTACGAACCGGTCGTTAACCGATTGATCGAAGAGTTCGACTTCAAGCAAGTCGGCATCACGTTGCGCGAGTCTCAGTCCGCGGACGACAATGATTGGTCGGCTCTTTATTTCGACGGCTCCGAGATCCTTCTGGCATTGCAATACTCGGTCCGAATTGTGGACCGCGTCGGAGGTGGCGACGCGTTTTCTGCAGGTCTCATCTATGGAAACCTCCAAGACGGATGGTCATCTACGCAGATACTCGACTTCGCGGCTGCGGCGTCGGCGCTCGCTCACACGTTCCATGGTGATTTCAACCTTGTGTCCGTGAGCGAAGTCATGAGTGTGGCTGGGGGAAACGTCAGCGGAAGAGTCCAGCGATGAGCATGGAGATGCGAGGCCGAGTGGCGCTGGTTACTGGCGGCTCGAAGGGTATTGGACGTGCGTGCGCGTACGCTTTCGCTAAGGAAGGCGCAAACGTCGCAGTAACGGGACGGACTCTTTCGGAGTTGGAGGAAACTGCGGAAAACGTTCGTGAATTGGGTGCGGAAGCGTTCGTTTGCCAGTCCGATTTCACCGACCGCGCGCAAGTCGCCGCGATCGCTCCGGCCGTAATGACGGAGTTCGGATGTATCGACATCCTAGTGAATAACGCGGCCATCATTCATCCACGAATCGATCTAACTGACTTGGAAGACGAGACTTGGTACGACGTGATCGAGGTGAATCTGAACGCCGCGGCGATGCTCACCAAATCGGTTATTCCGACGATGATTGAGCAGAACAGCGGCACGATAATCAACATCTCCAGCATCGGAGGGCGATCCGGGGGTAGAGGTCGCAGCGCATACCGTGTAACCAAAGCCGCTCTCATCAGCCTTACTCAGTCTCTCGCTGCTGAACTTCACGAGCATGGCATAAACGTCAACGCCATATGCCCTGGAGGAACTGACACTGAAGGCTACCGAGAAGCCTTCAACAACCGTGGGCGAGAGGACAACCCTGGCCTGATGCTGCCGTCGGAGATCGCCAACGTCGCCGTTTTCCTCGCGTCTAAGAAGTCATCCGCGGTCACGGGAACAGCTATCGATGCGTTCGGCGGCAATAACCCGCTCTTCGGGTAACGATGCCTTCCGGCTCCTTAATCCTCACAATCGATCAGGGAACTACGTCGACGCGCGCGATCGTTTTCGACGATTCCGCTACCCCCGTCGGTTCGGCTCAACGGGAAATTCGCCAGATATTCCCGCAGTCGGGATGGGTGGAACACGATCCGGTTGAGATCGCCGAATCTGCTATTGGAGTTGCCCGACTCGCGTTGGAGGAAGCCAACGCCACAGCGCCCGATGTCGTGGCGATCGGCATCACGAATCAACGCGAAACGACGGTAATTTGGGAACGCGCAACTGGACGTCCTCTTTCAAACGCTATCGTTTGGCAAGACCATCGCACCGCCGAGATATGCAATGGTCTAAGCGACGCAGGATTGGCGGACGACATTTGGTCTCGAACTGGCTTGATCGTCGATCCGTACTTTTCGGCGACGAAGATGCGCTGGATGCTGGATCACTTGCCGATACCCAATCTCCAAGCCCGTGCTGAAATCGGCGATGTGCGCCTCGGCACGGTGGACTCGTGGCTCATTGACCAACTTGCCCGCGGCCCCACCGACACTCCCCGAGATGACGTTCCGCATCTCACTGATGTCACGAACGCGTCGCGCACGATGCTGCTGAACATCCATGACTTGGCATGGGACCCTGACCTTCTCGAAATCTTCAACATTCCAGAGGCCGCGTTGCCTATGCCGTTGCCTTCAGCTGGAACGTTTGCGGCTACGCATCCATCGGTTTTCGGTCGAGAGATACTGATAACCGGGGTAGCGGGCGATCAACATGCAGCGCTCTATGGTCAGGCGTGTTTTGCTCGTGGCGATATGAAGTGCACTTATGGAACGGGCGCGTTTCTGCTGGCGAACAGCGGCGCGAACCTCGATCTGTTCACCGGCGCCACCGGTTCCGGGCAACTAACGGCTGACGATCTTGATGAGGCGAATGCTGGGCTGTTGTTTACGCTCGGTTGGCAGGCTGGCGGATCGAAGACTTACGCTCTCGAGGCATCGATCTTCAACACCGGGTCTACGATGCAGTGGTTGCGAGATGGGCTCGGCATTATAGCCAATGCGGAGGAATCATCCGATATAGCGGTGCTGCTCGGTGATAACGATGGTGTGTATCTTGTTCCTGCGTTCTCCGGCCTCGGTTCGCCGCACTGGGACCCTCACGCACGAGCGTCCATCACCGGTATCAGCAGGGGCACAACCAAAGACCACATTGTCCGCGCGGCACTTGAATCTACTGCCTACCAAGTGAAAGAGGTGGTAGACATTATGGATTCGCAACTCCGAATGCCTCGGCGCGGCAATCGACGGGAACGCGTTCTGCGAGTCGATGGTGGACAAACCCGAAATCCGTTTCTGATGCAGTTCCAGGCAGATCTGCTTGACCGCCCCATCGAAGTTTCGGCGGTTGATGAGACGACTGCGCTGGGGGCAACGTTTCTCGCTGGCCGCGCGGCGGGCGTTTGGCGAACCGACCGAGAGTTGGCAAACCTGTGGCAGTGCGATCGGCGGTACGAACCGGACATGTCGGAATCTGAGCGTATACGCCTGATGTCGGGCTGGAACGAGGCGCTTCGGCGCACCAAGACTGGCTTCCGGGGGTGAAATCGGAGCCGAAAGGGAACAACATTTCGTTTGGTCACGTCTTGTTTATAGGTGCCTCGTTTGTATACCAATTAGCACAAGGTGACCCAGATGAAACAAAAGACTGCATCATCGCTGCTTTTCTACTTCGGAATTCTGACTGTGCCGATCGCGGTTCTCGTGGTGGTGCTGATCATTGCCGTCGGGCTGTCGGTCGTATTTAGCGGCTAGCCTCAAACGACGGACTTCGTTTTCGTACTGTGTGCCCCCTGCGTCTCGTTGCGCTCGTAGCGTCCTCCTTTTGCTGACGCAAAAAGGGGAGGCGCGCGGATACGCCAAGCGGTGTTTCCGACTGGGGGCATCCCCCTGCGTGCTCGCTTCGCCTGCACGCGTCCCCCTTCGTTCCGAAAGGGAAGGAAGGCGGTCACGTTTGAATCCTATGCTGCGGGGATTAGAATTAAGAGTTGCGCGGCGATGTGATGAATTCGGTTCTTGCAGATCCGGGGAAGACCAGACTCCAGAGGGAACCAGTCGTATCGTCTTTTCCGTAACGGTGGGGCTGTAGCTCAGTTGGGAGAGCGCGTCAATGGCATTGATGAGGTCGGGGGTTCGAATCCCCCCAGCTCCACCATCCTTGATAAAATCAAGAACCTTCTAGTTGAAGCTCGTGCTGGCAGTTTAATGTAGACGGGGCGTCCTTTTTTTCTTCCTCCTCGACAGGAGCCGCCAGGACGGTACCCGATCCCGCAACTAGGGGTTCGCCTCTTCCTTTGAGGTCAGAGAAACAGACGGTGTTATGTTAGTAGCGTGAATTGTGTGAACGTAGCTGAAGGTTCCTTTGGCGAGTTCCTGGCGGAACTGAGGAACCTGTTTCCGCCCGCGCTGGTCGGCGACTCCGGCTGGGAGCGGCTGATGGCGCTGGCGCATCGCCTGCCCACTTTGTGACCGACAACCATTTCGGCTTCGAGTTCGATCTTTGCGATCCCGACCCGGCGGCGGACTTCTGCGTGGTGCCCCCCCCGGCTACCGTCTCGCCGAGTTCTACGCCCGCCAAGGTGAGCTTGCTCCGTCGGAGTCGGCAGAGGCCGCGCTAGGGGCATTCCTCGCCGCGCAGGCAAGCGACCCGCAGGCGCTGCTCCCAGAGGGGAAGGGAGGGATAATACTGGAGTACGATCTGGTTGGAATTTCGTCGGAACAGCCAGCCTCGCCCGGTATCTTCATAGTGCCCGGGGACATGCAGGATGAGTCCTGCAAGGAGAAGCTGTTCGGCGAACCGGAGCGTCTCGCAGACGCTTTATGGGCTGTCGCCGGATGGACGCCCGATGCAATCATCCTGGGGCAGATGCAACGCATCTACCGGCTAATGCCGCCGATTGCTTCGGTCTCTCAGGCCGGCATTCTGCCGGGGCGAATGCGACGGGCGGTCCGCCTCATCATTCAAACGCATTCGACCGAAGATGCCGCCGCGTTACTGGCGCGCATCCAGTGGCCCGGATCCCCGGCGGAAGCCGCCGACGTCTTCGGGAGCATGGCAGGGTTGACCAAGCCTGGCACCGCCTTGAGCGTGGACGTAACTGCACAGGGCGTTTCACCGCGGCTCGGACTGGAGTTCTACCGTCCAGTGGAGTGGCACGATCTTGACCGCACCGGATGGGGTCGCCTCATCGACCAGCTGACGGATAGAGGGTGGTGCCTGTCGGAAAAGGCGCGCGGGCTGAAGGCTTGGCCGCAAGTGGAGCAGATTTTCGACCAGACTGGGGTGTACCGGGTCCGGCAAAGCATCAATCACGTAAAGGTGGTCGTGGACCGCGGAACCACCACCGCCAAGGCCTAATGCAGGCACGATCGTACTAAAGGCAACCTAAACATAGCTCCAGATAAACACCCCGCCGGCGACCATCTCCATTTCGGCCTCTATCAGCCCAGACGCGGTCATGCAACAAGTAGCCTTGCGAACAAATACTGGGCCGCGAAGAACGGCGTCGCCTGTTCGTCTTCGACGCCAGCATACCCCGTACATCTTACGGCTGGCATCCTCATAAGCTTTACCCGATGTAGTGTGTCCAGTCAGCGGCTCCTGCGACCGTCTCCAGTTCGGCCTCCATCAGCGCCGGCGATGGCGGCAGCACCAGGTGGGCGGTGGTGGCACTGTCCTCGTGCACCACGATGTCGAACCCATCCGGTATAGCTGTTCCAGTTTCGACCGAGATAACCGCCTTCGGGTCGTCGATGAGGCGGGCGCAGAAATCGTCGTCCTCAGCCGCCTTGGTCAGAATCTGGGTCTTCAACTCGGTTGCAGTGGTCATGGTTCTACTCTTTATCCAGATGTATTGATCATAATAATGCCACAATATTGCTGTACTAATCATCACAATATCGTGATTCTACTCCTTGTTTGTAGTATTGGTCATCAAGGTGTCATAATATGACACAGCATCTGATGCAGAGAAGGGTTCTTTTGGCGATACAATTAGCAACTATCCACGGGGTTTGCTATGGCTTTCGATTGTCAGCACACGGCATAGTGAAGTTCCGTGGCGCCCTCGACATCATCTCAAGCCAGCGCCACTGATTGCATGGCGCAGGGAAAGGTGAAAGCGATGCCCGGCGAGATTTACGGTGACAGCTACGCTCCGCACTACGCGGCGCTCTACATCGATCACGCGGTGTGGGAGCCGAAATTGCAATGCAACGTAGCGTTGCTGAGCAGGCTGTTGAAGCCCTTGGGCAATTGGCTGGACACCTGTTGCGGGCAGGGGTGGCATTTGGCGCAGTTTCCTCACCACCAGCGAATGGGCATCGACAGGAGCGCAGCCCAACTCGAGCAAGCCAAACTACAAAACCCCGGCGTCTCATTCATTGAGGCCGACGTTCTCGATTACGAATTTCCCGACGAGCAGCGAGCGCTTCGACCTGGTGAGCAACTTCTGGAGCTCTTACTCCTACCTGAACGATGAGGATCCCATTCGCACCCTGGTGGAGAAGCTGGCCCGCTCCGGGCGGCGCCCTCTACCTGGAGCTGACCGTGCCGGAAATGTTGGAAGATTTCAACGACAGCGAGTTCGCCGCCGAAACAGGCACACGGGTCGTCCTGCAATCGCCCGACGGGGTGCGCTGGCAATACCATGACGTTGGCGGGGTGCATCACATGATGAGCCCTCAACTGGAGTTCTTCACCGACCTCATCGCGCCGCACTTCGCTGGAATGAACCACTCGGCAGTGGTTCGGGCCGTACGCCAACTCGTCGCCTAGGGCAAGCGCCCCGACTGACGGGACATCACCCGGTGGTCGGCATGTTCGGGGCGCACCTCCGGCAATTCCTGCCCGGCGGGAGTCGAACCCGAGACCGCGAAGGACGCTTTGTCCGTTATCCCCTGACTGCGGGCTCGCGAATTCAAAGACGGCTCTACCTGATGTCAACTTTGCCCCACCAAGTGTGAATCCCTGCTAAAGTCCGCGCATTTTCCTTGTATTTGCTGCTTGCAGATAGGATGAAAGTCTGGGCGGCACGATATGTTATTCGCATCTGACATCAGTAAATCCTATTCAGAGAGGACGCTTTTCAGCGGGCTCACGTTGAGTGTCGCGGCTGGAGATCGGGTCGCGCTGATCGGGGCCAACGGTTCGGGTAAGACGACGCTTCTGGATATTCTGGCGGGCGACATCGATCCGGATTCGGGGGATGTGACCAGACAGCGCAACGTCACTATCGGCTATCTGACGCAGGAGCCGGAGGCGTTTAGCGACAAGCCGCTGCTTCAGGAGGTGCTGGACGCGGGTTCGGAGGTGAATGTTCTGGTGGACGAGATCGCCGCGACGTGGGAGGTGTTGTCGAAGGAAACTGATCCTGACGAACAGAGTCGGTTGCTGGATCGTGTGACCAAGCTGGACGAGGAGTTGGAGGCGGCAGGTGGTGACGATCGTGATCACGAGGCGAAAGCGATTCTTTCAGGCTTAGGCTTCAAACAGAGCGACTTTGTGCGGCCGATGAGTGAGTTCAGCGGCGGGTGGGTGATGCGGGCAGGACTTGCCAAGATTCTGTTCCGTAATCCCGACTTGTTGCTGCTCGACGAGCCGACCAACCATCTCGACCTCGACGCGAACGTTTGGTTCGAGAAGTATCTGGCTGGTTTTCAAGGAGGCGTGATTGTGACGTCTCACGACCGGGCATTTCTGAACCAGACGGCGACCAAAGTTCTTGCGATCGAGCCGGATGAGGTGGTGCTTTTCCGTGGCAACTACGACGAATATCTGGTTGCGCGTGAAGGTGTTCTTGAGATCAAACGTGCATCCGCGGCAAGGCAGCAGCGGCAGATGCAGAAGCAGATGCGCTTTGTGGAGCGTTTTCGCTACAAGGCATCGAAGGCGAGACAGGTCCAGAGCCGTTTGAAGCAGATCGAAAAGATCGAGGTCGTCGAGTTGCCTAGGGCAACCAAGAAGGTGAGCTACTCGTTTCCGGAACCACCGCGCGGCGGTGCGGAACCTATATCTCTAACGAACATCAGCAAGTCATACGGCGACAACGTGGTCTATAAGGGCGTTGATCTATCGCTTTCGCGTGGCGACCGTGTGGCGTTGGTCGGCCCGAACGGTGCTGGCAAGACGACGATGCTGAAGATCCTAGCGGGTGTGTTGCCTTTTGACGGGGGAGAGCGCAAGACGGGCTACAACGTGATCACGACGTATTACGCGCAGCATGTGTTGGAGTTGCTGAACCCGCGCAACACGATCATTGAGGAGTTGCAGAATGCTGTGCCGATGGAGTCGGAGCAGAACCTGCGAACTACTCTCGGGGGATTCCTGTTCAGCGGCGACGATATTCGCAAGCCGATTTCGGTGCTGTCGGGCGGCGAGAAGGCGCGGGTAGCTCTGGCGAAGCTGCTGTTGCAGCCTAGCAATCTGTTGTTTATGGATGAGCCGACGAACCATCTTGACATCGGTTCACGGGAGATTCTCGCGGACGCTCTCGGCGATTATCGCGGCACGATCTGCTTCATCACCCACGACCGTACGTTGATACATCAAGTTGCGAACAAGATTATCGAGATCGACAACGGTCAGCCGACGGTCTATCCGGGTGACTACGAAGGCTATCTGTACCGGAAGCAGGTTGAGGCGGATGCGAGAAGCGCGAGCGCGACGGTCAACGGGAATACTGCTGATGCCTCGGAATACGACTGGGCCAAGAGCGGCTATAGTCCCCCGGCAAGCGATCAGATCGACGCGGATGGATGTCGTAGGCAGTCGCTCAAGGACGAATCCCGCAGGCTTGCGAAGCAGATAGAAGATCTGAGTCGATCTTTGGCTGAACGCGAGTCTCGGATATCGGAGTTGGATGAGGCGTTCTCTAGTCCTGAGTTGTATGACGACCCGGATCGGATTGCCGCGTCGGGGAAGGAGTATCGGGCACTGAAAGAAGAGGTGGAGTCTCTTTGGAATGAGTGGGAGAAGTTGTCGGCAGAGGCGGATAAAGTCGACAATCAACTGACTGGATTGAAGTCCCGATAAAACTTGCCCTGAGCATCGGATCATTGGTGTTGCAAATCGGCGTATAATCCGCTCAAACGAACGCCATACAAGGGAGTCCGGACGTGCCAGAAACATACGACACGATCATCGTCGGCGCAGGTTCGGCCGGGGCCATTCTTGCAACTCGCCTGACGGAAGCCCCAGACCATTCGGTGCTGCTGATAGAGGCGGGTCCCGATTATCCGGAGTTCGACGACATACCCGATACGGTGAAGTACGGGTACGGTCATGACATTCCGCCTTGGGAGAGGCCGTTGAATGATCATCGTTGGACTTTCGTAGCGCGCTATACGGACGAGGCGAGGCCGGGGATCATACCTCGGGGAAAGGTGGTCGGCGGTTCGAGCGCGGTGAATGGGCAGATATTCTTGCGGGGAGTGCCTGAGGACTATGACACTTGGGCGTCTTGGGGGAACGACAGGTGGAGTTTTCAGGAATTGATGCCGTATTTCCGGATGATCGAGACGGATACGGACTTTGGTGGCGATTTTCATGGATCGGACGGTCCGATTATTGTGCGTCGGTGGAAGCCGGAGGATTGGAATCCGGCGCAGCGTGCCTTTTATGAAGCAGCGCGCGCCAACGGCTTCCCGGACTGTCCGGACCACAACGCTCCTGGATCTACAGGTGTGGGGCCCACTCCGCTCAATAACCCTGACCGCGTTAGATGGAGCACGGCGATTGGCTACCTCTCGGACGCTAGGGATCGTCCAAACCTCGAGATCGTGGCGGATTGCCTCGTCCACCGGGTGCTGTTCGATGGAAATCGCGCGGTTGGTGTGAAGACGGAGGTCGGTGGTGAGGTTATGGACTATGAGGCCGAGAATGTGATCCTGTCGGCGGGGGCGATCGGTTCGCCTCATCTGTTGTTACTCTCAGGCGTGGGACCGCCGGACGCTGTTGAGGCGGTCGGTATTCCTGTGCATCACGATCTGCCGGGTGTGGGACAGAACCTCCGCGATCACCCGCACGTGAGGGTGACGTGGCGGACGCGCGACGACTTCGAGCAACCTTTGGGCTTGCCGGGAGTGCAGTTCACGTTGCGTTACACCGCAGAGGGATCGCACTTGCCGAACGATATGCTGATACATCCGGGTTCGCGGAGCGTGATTGGACGTAGGTGGTGGGGACAGGGCGCGAGCGATGAGATCGGGCTGGTCATGGTGGTTTGCTTGGACCTTGCCGCTGGGTCGGGAAATCTGCACCTTCGAACCAGTGACCCTCGCATCCAGCCGTTCCTGAACTACAACTATTTCGAGGAGGAGTTCGATCTTGAGAGATTGCGCGAAGGCGTACGCATCGCGGATCGTTTCGGAGAGCACGAGGGCTGGAGCAGTTTGGTGACGGAGCGTGTCGAGCCTACGGATTCGGACATGGAGTCAGACGAGACACTGGACGCTTGGATCAAAGAGACCGCCGTGACCAGTCATCACGTTTCGGGCACCTGCAAGATGGGGCCTGATTCGGATCCGATGGCGGTAGTCGACCAGTTCGGCAACGTGCGCGGGCTGGAGAATCTGAAGGTTGTCGATGCTTCGATCATGCCGGACTGCATCCGGGCGAATACGAACGTGACCTCGATGGTGATTGGAGAGCGTGTGGCGGCGTTTATAGGAGAGGGACTGTGACGTCGCGGTTCACGCTGAGCGCGTTTGGGGATGAGATTGCGGAGGATGTTGATGAGCAGTTGCAGGTTTTGAATGAGCTTGGCATCGGTTATCTGGAGTTGAGAAGTGCGTGGGGAACTAACGTTCTCGAGCTAACAAACGAGCAAGTGGGCCGCCTAATAGAACGGTGCGACGCACATTCGATCCGCGTTAGTTGCATCGGCAGTCCGATCGGTAAGTCACCGATCGACGTACCGATTGAAAAGGTTGTAGACGATCTTGGGCGCATCACCGACATCGCGAAGATGGTTGGCACTGACCAGGTGCGCGTCTTCTCGTTCTACCCAGAATCTGATGGTCTGCAAGCCGAGCGCGTCAAGGAATCGATAGCGAGATTGCGTTTGATGGCCAAGGTCGCCGTCGAGCGGAATGTCACATTGCTGCTAGAGAACGAGGGCGGCTTAGTCGGCGATACGCCGGAGCGGTGTCACACGCTTGTGGAGGCGGTGAACAGTCCGAATCTGCGGTACGTTTGGGACACGGGTAACTACCCGCAGATGGGCTTTGCGCGTTCCGTCGACATAGGCTGGCCGTTGCTGGCCGAATACACCGAGTGCGTACAGGTCAAGGATTGTCAGATCGCAAACGGCACGATCAAGGTCGCGGGTGAGGGCGATGGGCAGGTGCGCGAATTGCTCCACAATCTGTGCGACGCCGGGTATGTGGGCTTTATAGCGCTTGAACCTCATCTGTTGGTTGCCGGGCAGCGTGGCGGGTTCAGTGGTGCTGAAGGGATGAAGATGGCGGCGGATGCTCTGCGAAGCTTGATGGCTGAAACGGGATGTGTGGAGACACGCGGCTAGTTATCATGCGTACAGACTGATTCCAGCATTTTCATTGAGCACTCCAGACCTATATTTGCAGACCTTATTTTTGCTTGACGACCACGGCCGAATAGTCGGGACACGTGAGCTGGACGCGAGCCCAGGCCCGTCGTTCACGCTGATACGAGGAAGGGCAAGTTGCACGTGGGCTGTGAGATCTGACGTGCCGCAGAGCGTAGCCGCGAAGCTTGATGCCTTGGCGCAGAAGGAGCCGTCAGTTTCAGACTTTCGAGATAGTCCTGTGCATGCTGAGCGGTATCTAGCGCTACTTGAAGGCACGGTCTATTCCGGGCCAGCATTTACGTTTCCAAAGGAGATAGTGCGACCCGATGGCACGGTGTTTGTTGATGACGTAAGATTGCTCGAGCATCACTTCTCAGGATGGGAAGCGAGTGAAATACCAACGAGTTCGCCAATCGTTGCGTTGGTAGAGGGTGGACATGCCGTGAGCGTGTGCTTTTGCGCACGACGCTCAGATGTTGCTGCCGAGGCGGGCGTTGAAACGGCGGTCAAGTTCCGAGGGCGCGGTCTCGCACCGCGAGTTGCGGCTGCTTGGTCCTTGGCGGTCCGAGCTTCCGGCCGCGTCCCGCTGTACAGCACATCATGGGATAACGAGGCATCGCTAGCCGTTGCCAGAAAGTTAGGTTTGGTGGCATATGCGTCATCTTGGAGTATCACTTAGGGACGATAGATGATGACTCGAAAACGAACCAATAGGTTCTAAAATGCCTATTGAAATACCAACCGGCCCCGGTAGCGCGCGCCGAGGCCGTCAACCTTCGCCGGATGATCCATGCTTCTTCTGCGAAGTCATCGCTGGTCGCGAGGCGAAAGGCATCGTCGAAGAGACCGATCAGACGCTCACCTTCGTGAACTGGCAACAGTTTGAGTTGGGGCAGGTCTACGTTATCCCTCGAAGACATGCGCCGACGCTCTTCGATTTGACTGACGAGGAGGCTAGCGTGATCATGCATGCGGTCCGGAGGGTGGGTAGAGCACTACTAAAGGCATACGACCCAGACGGCTTGAATCTGATCCAGAACAATGGAGTCGTCGCGGGGCAGTCGGTACCGCACTTCCACATGCACGTAGTGCCCCGACGCAAAGAAGGCTCCGACTGGGGCAACGGGCCGCCGCATATCGCTGTCCTGGATGGCAACCCACCGACCAAACCCAGCAGGAGCGTGCGCGTGAGCCTCGAACGCGAGTATGAGATCGCCGACGAAATCAGACGATATTTACCGAAGGTGTCGGAACGAGATAACGCATCCGCGGATGGCAGCGTATAGGACCGACGGATAACCACGAGGCACGTTTGTAGAATCGTGGTTTGGTGTGCAGATTATTGATGTGTGTGCATACCACAATTTGACCAGCGACATCAAACGTCTTCGAAGTGCTCCCAATACAACCAATAGGGCGCTTGGAACAACACCAAGAGGCGAAATATATGGGCGCGAATTTGAAGATTTCGTTATCTATTGCAGCCGTTGGCCTGATGCTAGTGGCGTTGATTGCGTGCAGTGCCGAACCGACACCGACGCCTGTTCCTGAACCGTCCACGACTCCTGCGCCGGTCGTTAAGGCCGCGACAGCGCCCCCCGAACCGACGGACACTCCAACGCCGGTGGTCGACACTCCGACATCAGTCCCGAAAGCAACTGCAACGCCGACGCCGGTAGCCGACACACCGACAGCAGTTCCTGAACCAACCGCCACCGCTACACCAGTAGTCGAAACCCCAACTGCGGTTCCCGAACCGACTGACACTCCAACGCCGGTAGTCGACACTCCGACGGCAGTTCCTGAGTCAACGGTTACCGTTGTGCCTGAAACTCAAACCGAGGAACCTTTGGAGTTCGATCCATCGGTGCTTCGAGGCACTCTTTCAAACGGCATGGCCTACTACGTCAGGCACAACGAAGAGCCGCGCGAGCGGGCGCAACTATCGCTGGTGGTCAAGGCCGGCTCGGTGCTCGAAGATGAGAATGAGCGCGGGCTGGCACACTTCGTAGAACACATGGCATTTAACGGCACCGAGCGCTTCGCAAAACAGGAGATCGTCGACTACCTCGAATCCATCGGTAGCACTTTCGGTGCCGACCTCAATGCCTACACCAGTTTCGACGAAACCGTCTACTGGCTCGAGGTCCCTACCGATGATCCTGAAATCCTGGAGACGGCGTTCGAGATCCTCAGCGATTGGGCATATGCTGTTTCTTTCGATCCTGAAGAGGTGGAATTGGAGCGCGACGTGATCTTGGAGGAGTGGCGTCTGAGACAGGGTTTCGGCTCGCGCTTTCAAAACAACTGGTTCCCTCCGATCTTTGGCGAATCGCGTTATACCGAACGGTCCCCAATCGGCCTGACCGAGATTGTTGAGACCGCTCCTCGAGAGCGCCTAGTGGAGTTTTACGAGCGCTGGTACCGCCCCGAATTGATGGCCGTTGTAGCCGTCGGCGACTTCGATGTTGAGCATATCGAGGCCAAGGTGAAACAACACTTTGCACCACCACCCGAAGGCGAAGCCACGCAGGAACGCGCCGCCGCCGGAACGACTACCAACCGCCCCATCCACGATGTTCCCGAACATGACGCGCCGCGCATAAACGTATTCACCGATCCCGAAGCTCCTGCCACTCAGCTGTTTCTCGTGCGCAAACTCGCCCCGGAAGCCGGTCAGGATCTGTCCGCGTTCCGTCGCAACGCGGTCGAAGCACTCGCCTTCATGATGATCAACGCGCGTCTCTTCGAACGTGGCCAAACTGAAGACCCGCCTTACTTATCCGCTGGCGCTCAACGCGGCGCGTTCGTCAACCCAGTGGACCTCGTGCAGTTCTACGCGTGGACCGAACAGGACGGCATTGAGAGCGGTTTTGCCGCATTGCTTGAGGAGATGCAACGCGCTGGTCAGCATGGCTTCACCGAAACCGAACTCGCACGCGAGAAGGTCAATCTATTGAGTTCGGCGGAAAAAGCATACAAAGAGCGTGACCAACGAGAGTCGGTATATCTCGCACAGGTATACACCGACCACTTTCTCAACGGTACCTTGACCGTCGACGCTGAAGCGGAGTGGGAACTCTATCAAGAGTTGCTGCCGCAGATCACTCTGGCCGAAGTTGACGAGCTTGCAGATTCTTGGACCCAGACCGACAATTCAGTGCTTTTGGTCATGCGGCCAGAAGAAGGCATCGTCAGTTCTGACGAAGAACTTGCGACGGTTGTGCAAGCGCAATTGGAATCCGCAAATACGTTGCAAGTAGAGCCTTACATAGACGCCTTTGATGATGTCCCCCTGTTAGCCAACATACCCACTGCAGGGAGCATCACACACGAAGAGACCATCGAGTCGATTGACGCTGAAAAGTGGACCCTATCAAACGGCATCACCGTAATCGCCAAACAGACCGATTTCCGAGATGACGAAGTGGTGTTCAATGCCTTTAGCCCAGGCGGACATTCCTTGGTCACCGACGCGGACCACGTCTCCGCTTTGTACGCCGATCAACTGATCAACGGCAGTGGCGTCGGCCCACACGACAACATAACGCTGGACAAGCTCTTGGCCGGCAGACGAGTCAACGTCTTTTCCTACATCTCGGAACTGTCCGAAGGATTTTCGGGCAATGCATCGCCTGAAGACCTAGAGACCCTGTTCCAACTGATTAACCTCTACTCGACGGCGCCAAGGTTGGACCCGGTCTACTTCTCGACATACGAATCTAGCCTGCGTAGCAGTGCCGAAACGCGGTCGGAGCAACCCGACGCCGCCTTTTCAGACGCATACTACGAAGTACTGAGCCAGAATCACTTCCGCGAACGCCCTCTCACACTCGAACTTCTGGACGAACTCAGCATGGAACGCGCGCTGGCCATCTATACCGACCGGTTCGCAGACCTGTCTGATGCCACCTTTATATTCGTCGGAGCTTTCGATTGGGACCAACTCCGGACGATGACCACGACATATCTCGCCAGCCTGCCGACTACCGGACGATCCGAGCAATGGCGTGACGTTGGCATCGATCCCCCAATGGGCTTGGTGGATCACGTCGTTCACAGTGGTATCGAACCTCGTAGCATCTCAGCAGTTGTCTTCGCCGGTGACGCGGAATGGGATCGCCAAGAGGCAATTACGCTCAGCGCGGTCGGAGAGATGCTCCAGATCCGACTTCGTGAAACGCTTCGTGAGGCGCTGGGCGGAACATACTTCGTAAACGTGAACGCCAATCTCCGATCTCTCCCCGATCCTGAGTATCAAATCTCCGTCTTCTACGGCAGTGACCCCGACCGTACGGACGAACTCTTGAACGCGGTTTTAGACGAGGTCGAATGGCTGCACCAAGGAGGCGAACAGGAATACCTCGACACCGTCAAGGAGCTTCTGCGCACTCCCCGCCAGGAACAGCTGCGGGATAACAGTTTCTGGCTGAATCAGATCCGAACCGTCACGCAGCGTGGCGGTTCGCTCGACACGATCCTGCAATTCGAAGAAACACTTGACGCCATAACCCTAGACCAAGTCGTCGCCGTTGCTCAACGCTACCTGACCGATGACCGCTACATCAGAGTCGTCCTGCTACCTGAAGAGGAGTAGCCGTCCGCGAAATCCGTACACCAGTGTGCGGATGGCTCCTTAATGGTCCGTCACCGGCCCAAAGACGGGGCACGAGAGCACGACGAAAGCTAACGCTGCTGACGCGCCGAGCGCGACGTCGTTAGAGTGCCTAGTCGAATTTCAAAGCCATTAGATGCTCATCTATGTACTCGCCGTCAACGAACATCGCCCGTGGAGTCGTGCCGCAAATCTCAAATCCGAAAGAGGCATAGAGTGACTTTGCGCGTTCGTTCGTGGTTGTCACCGTCAGTTGGATGATCGAGAGCCCGGGTATCCGGCGTGCCCGTTCTAGAGCGGCAGTGGCCATCGCTCGACCGTATCCATTGCCTTGTTGCTCGGCGGCGATATGCACTGCAACGATCCTGCCGATGTGCATTTCTTTGGGGCCTTCGTATCGGAAGAATCCGAGCGAACCGACGAGTTTATCTCCGACGAAACACCCGAGCATGAACGAATCTCTAGATCCGGGAGTCTCGGGCAGTCGGTCGGAGAACCTTTCTGACGGCCAGTCTCGTTCCACCTCGTAAGAGGAACTGAACACCGTCGGGTACTCTTTGAGGGCTCTGAGCCTGAGAGACCGGTATTCTAAGGCATCGCTCTTGGTTAGTTCGCGGATCTGCATAGAAGGCTTTGCGAGTAGGCTTGAACTAGGATGTGAAGGATTTGGAATGATTATAAGGATGGGGCTGGGCTGTGATGGGCCTCCCCGCCCTTTTGTCCCCGATCACCCCCCGGGGCATACCCCGCTCGCGTCACTTTGTTTGCTCGCGCCCCTTTCGTTACGAAAGGGGCAAGGCTACAGTTGGATGTAAGATAACTCCAGCCAACTAGATAATGTCGGAGGAATCTTAGAGATCATGTCACATCACCAACCACTTGCAGGTCGCGCGGGTATCGTAACCGGTGGGGCGCTCGGCATCGGAGGCGGCACCGCCAGGCGACTGGCTACGGACGGCGCTAGCATCCTTATCGTCGACATCGTCGAAGATGCGGCTGAACGCAATGCCCAGCGCATCAACGATGCCGGCGGGACCGCGACATACATGGTCGGTGATGTCGCTCAGGAGGATGTCGCCAAGTCGATGATCGAGCGTTGCGTCGACGAATATGGGCGTCTCGACATATTGATCCAGAACGCGTACGGCGGCGGTGTCGGACGTGATGGCTCGGCAGTCGATGTCGAACCCGACGCGTGGCGGTCTGGAATGGACCTGCTGGTCGGCGCACAGTTCTTAGGCGCTAAGTACGGTGTCCCAGCGATGGAGGCGTCTGGACCTCCGGACACATTCGAGATTCCGGAATGGAAGGGCGCAGGACGACGGCACGGCGATCCACCCAAGATGGAAGTCGGCCGCATTGTCAACATCTCATCGGTACATGGGCTGTTGCAAGCGCCGAGGGCACTGGTCTACGAGGCTGGCAAGGCTGCGGTAGTCGGACTTACGCGGCAGATGGCGGTCGATTTTGGACCGCTGGGCATCACGGTCAACGCCATCGCACCGGGGCACATCGTCACTGAACGCGGCGAGGCGATGTGGGCGGAACTCGGCAACGACGCGGGCTTCGGACTATTCGAACGGCACTACCCGGTAAGACGCACCGGCGTCCCGGCTGACATTGCGAACGCGATCGCCTTCCTATGTTCACCCGATGCATCCTTCATAACTGGCGTCGTCCTTCCAGTCGATGGCGGGATGTCAATCCAGTTGCAAGAGAACATCATCATGCACACCAAGGACTACATCGTAGAGAACCCGGATCTGCGAACTCACTTCGATCACGGACGGCTGGGTTAGGTAGCATCGAACGGTCCGTAATCCCATATCACGTCATATGGCGGGGTCGATCAATCAAAGTGGGAGGAATTTAACTTGGTTTCGCCACTCGTCTTCGTGGCTCGCGCCTGCGATCAAGGCGATGTCGTCGATGATCCTACCCATTTGACTGAATCGATTGATGTGCACAACGCCGGGACAATAAAATCCGACTCTTATCGAATCTAGGGCCAGAGGAACCATCGTATTTTTGTCATGTGTCAAAAGTACGCGGTCTTGTTCAGATGCGATTCGCAATACTTCCGGATCTGAAGTGCCATGCAATCCGAGTTCGTTAATTGATGTCAATTCAATCTCTGGAAAGTGACGGCGCACCCCTCTTATGATGCGCCCGTCGAGGTCCTCGTCTGCCAAGAACCGGATCACTCGTCATTTGTGCCATTTTTGAGGCGTGCCAAAAGGCGTTCACGAAGGCCTTCTTGGGGGTATTCAGCTCGGATATGATCTTCGACTAGGTCGCATATCACCTTCGTATGCGCGAGATACTCGTTGACGATCTCTTTGTTGCGTTCGTAGTAGTCGATGATATTGGCGAACTCCTCGATGGTTAGCGACGAGTACCGTTCGTCAAGGTCTTCAAGCGTCGCACCACTTTCCAGATAGTCCTCAAGGATGAGATAGAGATGAACGCGCGAGCCTTTAACCCGTACGTCGCCTTTTTCCGGGTTTTGCACGAGCGGAGCGTCGGCATCGTCTAGCGGCAGCTTCGGAGTACTCGCGTAGAGCTCGTCCAGTTTAGCGAAGTATTCGGTGTTAGTTTGAATAGCCATAATGTCGACTTTGGTCGAATATCTATGGTTTTATCTTACGCTACTGCGCGATCGTCACTTCGTCGCCGATCCTTATGATGCCGGGGTTCTGTGCTTTTAGGGATACCGCGAATTGAGGCTCGTCTTGACCGATGATGCGAGTCAATGTGCCCATGATGTCGATGTCACGGTCACCAGATGCCGGATCTGCGTGTGTCGCTAAACAGCGTACGACTGTCTTCCGGACTCTGAACTCCACCTCACCGATGCGTATTTTCCGTCCGATCCAATCGAACTCTTGCCAGGGATTGCATCCTTCGATGGCGATGTTGGAACGGAAGCGGAGTTCTGAAATGTTGGACATTCCAGTCGCTTTGGCGAGGTCGGACAGGCTTTCGCGGGAGTGAAGTGTGGTCAAACCTGCTGACGTATCGTGAAATCGTCCATCGGTGCCATTGCCTATGAGTCGCAATGGGAGCTTGCGTCTGCCCATTGCGGATGGTGTGCCATCGAGTCTGGCGTACCAACGGTTGATGTGATGCTCGAAACGGAGGCGATCGCCCGGTTCGTCGATGGAACCTTCGACAAGCTCATCGGTATCAGGGATCTTGATCCATGCTCGACGCGTCACTGCGTCATACCCGCATCGAAGACGTGCGAGAGCAGGCGTGTGTTGTAGGGATGCGAACCAAGTTTTGCGTCGCCACTTTACGTCGTCCGGCGGTCCGGCGTCGTCGAATCGGAAACCAAGCACGCGGTCACCATCTACTCGGCCATTGATGTCAATCTCGAGCGCGTCGCAGGGTTCCGCGGGGAACGATTTGATGGGATGTCGGTATAGCGCGATGACTCGCATGGGGAAATCCTATCGCGCATTCGTGGTCCGCTAACCTTCATCTCGCGAACGCGATGGGATCGCGACGCGTCGGAAAGCGAGCCAGATTGCGAAGTCGTACGTGATCTTGAGTGTTCCAGCGGCGATCCATGGAGTGGCGGTCAGCGCGCCTGCCCAAAGCCAACCTGTAACTGTTGCGCTAGGGATGCGACCCAATCCGCGACCTAGGTTTGCCGTTCCCGCCATTATCGAGTGTTCGTCGGTTTCGGTGATTCCCATCATGTACGCCTGTCGTGTTGGCACGTCCATTTCGTCGAACAGTGACCTCAACACCCACAGCGTGACGGCGATTATGACTGTTGGCGCGAACGCGAAAAGAATGAGCGCGATGTTGCTGATGACTTGAGTGAACACCAGGGTGTTAAGAAGGCCGATTCGCTTAGCAACGGAGGGAGCGAGAACGAGTGAGACCATGTTCAGTGCTTGTGCGGCGATCAGGAGACCGCCAATCGCCGCGGCGGACATCCCGAACTTGGTGAAGAGCCAGAAGCTGAGGAACGACTCGAACACCATGCCCCCAGCAAAAGAGTCGATGGCGAATAGGCTGGAGATGGTGAGGATCGGGCGACGCGCGCGAGCTTTGAAGGGATTGACGAAGAGTGAAGAGGTGTTGTCGTTCGCGATCGATTGCGGATTGACAGCTTGGGAGAGGACTAGGTAGACGAGAGCAGCGATTCCGTGCATGCCGACATAGAGCCAGAGGATGGCGTGGTAGGCGCTGATCGGCTCCCAGTTGAAAGTGCTGATGAGAAGTGTCGAGAGCCCAGCGAGGAGCGCGCCTATGGCACGACCGGCAGATGAGGCGATGGTGAGATTCGAGTATGCCCGCGTCCGACGTTCTTGAGGTACCACTGCAGCGATGCCGGTCTGTTCGAGCTGCGTCATGGCGCCCCAGTGCGCGCCGCTGGCGGCATACGAGCCGAAAAAACCACCGATTATCAGAAGCCAAAAATCGTTCGAGACAATCAGCAAGACTCCGGCGATAGCCGTGATGAGCATGTTCATTACTGCCCACGTCCGTGTTGAGATGCCACGACTTGTGAGCATGACGACGACGGATATTACGAAGCCGCCAGCTAGGCTGAACCCGAAGATGATGCCGACTTGGCTGTTGGAGAAGCCGATTTCGGCGAGGTAGATGACCACTAGGATCGCCATCAACGACCGAGCGCCATCCCTTATGAATCGTCCGACTAAGAAAAGGTAGGGATCAAGCGTCGTCCCGCGACGCGGTATCAGAGATGAACTCGACGCCATTAGTGGAAGGTATCACACTACAAGGCATCTCTAACTCACGGTCAGTCGTCTTCGATCGCAACTACTCGCCCGCCAAGATTTCGCAGGTTTTGGACGGCGGGATGAGCCGTGACCCCGTCGTCTGCATCGAAGGGTTCAGATTGGTCGGATAGCTGGTTGGAAGGTGGTGCGGAGAATTGCGTCGGTGTCGGCGCGGGGCGCGTTTCGGCTGGAGCGGTAGCGCGCGAAGTTGCATGTGCTGGCGTAGGGGCGTTGCCGGTTTGTGCGGGTGTGTTTGGCGATGGGGCTTGCTGGAGTTGAACGCGGATGTCGTTTCCGTATACGGATTGGAAAGCTGGTCGTAGTTTGGTGCGGATCTCTTCGTTCATCCAAGCGTCTCGGAGGCGTTTGGCGCCGTTGGCGTATTTGGGCTGGAGTATGAGAACTCCGTTGTTGGGGCCGATGAAGTTGACAGTTGCGAAGGTGGTTCGCACCTGGGTTCCTGCAGCATTACCGATCTCTTCTAAGATGCGAGACGATCCTGACGAGTCTGCTGGTACTGGTGCGGGTTGTGAAGGCACTGGTTCGGCTTGTGGTGCTCGTTGCGTGGCAGGTGCACTGCGCCGGGTTGGTTGACGAGCAGGCTGCGGTGTTGGTGTTGCGGGTACTTCAGGTTTGGGGGGATCGGCTACGGCTTGGAGGGAGGCGATTTCGAGGGCGAGGGGGGATGATGCTTCGCCGAAGCGTTCGTTGCGACCGAAGATGGTGATGGCGTGGAGCATCTGTTCGGTTGGCGCGTTCATAGCTTCGGGTTCTAGATCGGGCGCGTCGCCGAGTTCGCCGTAGATGCTTGCGATGCCGTGTTTTGCGAGGAGAGCGCCGCGGAGCGCGGAGATGGTGCTGTCGCGCAGGCCTTTGAGTTCGGCGCCTCGGGATGCTTCCTCTTCGATGATCTCCAGTGCCCGTTTGGCATCTTTGCGGAGGATGGCGCTGGCGAGGTTTCGTGCGGATGACGTATCACCGATGCCAAGGAGTTCTCGGGCTTGTGCTTCGGTGATTTCGCCAGTGCCGTATGAGACTGCGAGTTGCTCGAGCAGGTTTTCGGCGTCGCGCAGAGAGCCCCACGCGGATCGGGCGACCAGTTCGAGGACGGCGGGTTCGCACTCGATCTCTTCCTCGTCGCAGATGAGGATAAGGCGGCCAATGACATCGTCAGTAGTGAGTCGCCGAAAGTCGAAGCGCTGGCATCGGGAGATGATGGTTGCTGGCACACGATGGATGTCGGTGGTGGCGAGGATCATGACGACTTGAGGCGGCGGTTCTTCGAGGGTTTTCAACAGAGCATTGAAGGCTTCAGTGGTGAGCATGTGGACTTCGTCGATGATGTAGACCTTGAACTGCCCGACGGTTGGTCGTAGTAAGACTCGCTCTCGAAGGTCTCGGATGTCGCCGACGCCTCGGTTGGAAGCGGCGTCGATCTCGATGAGGTCCATGAATCGCCCCTCGTCGATAGCAATGGCGGTCTCGGTGTCGGGTATTGGATCGCCATGTTCGTCAAGTTCAGCGTTTAGAGCTTTTGCGAGGATGCGGGCAGTGGAGGTTTTGCCGACGCCACGCGGTCCGGTGAAGAGGTATGCGTGGGCGACGCGGTCGGAAAGGACGGCGCGTCGGAGAGTATCAGTGATGTGTTCTTGTCCAACGACATCGCTGAAACGTGTGGGTCGCCACTTTCGGTAGAAGACGGTGCTCATTATGTCGGGCAGGGGTGGAGTGAATACAGGGCTGGGTTAAGTGTTTATGATACGAGGGCGATCGGATGTAGACGGCTTCGTCGAATGACATAGCCAGCACTTCGGCGTGGCACCTAGTGGAAGGATATTTTGAGTGTGTAATATGCGGTTTTCGTAGTCTGTGGATTTATGCGCGCACGATTGCGTTGCGGTGCTAAAATACCGCGACGCATACAGACTTCAAAAGGAGGAGTCATGATGTTTAGCATCCGAAGTTTCGCGTTGCTGCTGTTAGGAGCCGCTAGTTTGGCGGCTGTGGCATGCGGCAGCGAGAGAATTGTTGAGGTAACGGTTCAAACCGAAATCATTCGCACGGTCGAGGTGGAAGTGCCGGTGGAGGTTGAGAAGGAGGTTATTCGCGAAGTTGAGAGGGAAGTCCCGATCGAAGTGGAGAAGGAAGTGGTGCGCGAGGTCGTGAGAGAGGTCGAGGTCCCGGTGGAGGTCGAGAAGGAAGTCGTTCGCGAAGTCGTGAGAGAAGTTCCGGTGGAGGTCGAGAAGGAAGTGGTGCGTGAGGTCATCAAGGAGGTTGCTAAAGAGGTGCAAGTGGTTGTGACAGCAACCCCTCAGATCACAGCCATCGATGCACCGGTCAAAAAGGTTGACATCGAGGGCGTCTCTCGCGGCGCTGGCGACGATGTCGAGCCTCAAGGGGTCTTGATCGCCGCGATCGGCAACTCCTACTTCATGAACTCGAGCCCGCGCTACTGCCCGGCATGTTCGGTAACAGCCCGAACCGGCTCGACAGAGACGTTGCTCGAGGCGGTACGCGCTGATGATGGCACGGTTGCACTAGGCCCGTTGCTTGCCAGTGACTGGGAGATGTCGGCAGACGGTATCTCATACACGGACTTCACGCTCCGCGAGGGCGTTCAGTTCCACGGCGGTTACGGCGAGATGACGGCTACGGACGTGGCGTTCTCTTGGAACGATGCGAACCCGAAGCTGGAACCTGACAGCATCCACGACACAGGTGGGGACCTCGCGAACTTGGTGAGCGAAGTCGAAGTTATCGACGACTACAAAGTCCGGTTCCACTGGGTGGCGTTCGGTGGTCACAACCTTTTGCAATACGTGACCAACTTCTGGGAGGGCATCTCGATCTTCTCGAAGGACTTCTTCGATGAAGTCGGTCCGGAGGGGATGAGAACTCGGATGATCGGAACAGGCCCATTCGAGGTGACGGAATGGACTCAGCACAAGGGGGTGTTCCTAGAGGCTGTGGACAACCATTGGCGTAAACGGCCTTACGTAGCCGCCGCGAACGTGTTGCAGGTCACTGAGGCAAGTGTCCGCAAAGCGATGCTTAAGACTGGTCAAGCCCAGATTGGTGAGCTGGCGCTGACGGACTGGAAAGAGATGTTCGACGAGGGCTTCGCACAGGCGCCGGAAGGTTTCTGGGGAGATAATTCGTACGTCTATTCAGGAAACTACTGGGAAGACAAACTGGCGATTGACGGTCAGGAGTTCACGAGCGACGAGCCTGGGGACTTGCTGTTCAAGCCGCCGCTCGACACTTCGTTGCCTTGGATCGGTGATCCTGCTCAGCCGGATACGATGGAGAGTTCGAGGAAGGTTCGCACGGCGATGGCGATGGCGATCGACCGCGAGAAGCTGATGACGGCGTTGACCGATGGCTTCGGACGTGTCTCTTACGCTCCCGGTTGGGACAGCAGCCACCCGTATTACAAGAGCGAGTGGGATATTCCGCATGACGTTGCAGGTGCCCAGGCGCTTTTGGCTGAAGCTGGGTACGCCGACGGTTTCGATGTCGAATGGTGGGCTGGCCCCGCCGCTGGATCCGGTGAAACTCTACAAGAGGCGATCGGCATCGAGTGGCTAGCGAACCTGAACATCAACAGCACGTTCGACAAGCAGAACTACTCGTCGTTCAGGCCCTCGCTGGTGAACCGTACGAACAAGAAGATCTTCTTCAGCGGCGGCGGTGCCCAGTTCCCGCCAACCTGGCCGCAGGACCTCAACGCGACGTCCCTGTCAAGGCCTGGCGGATACAACCGCGCCATGGAGATACCGATCTTCGCCGAGACACATTTAGCGATGGCAAGCGAAGCAGACCCTGAAGTTCTCCGCGAACTCGTCTCTAAGATGTTCGACTGGAACCGTGAATGGATGGTCTGGGTAGGTGTCTACCAGAGTCCCGTCGCGGCGCTGTACAACCCGAGCTTGATTTCCGAGTGGCAAATGCTGCCGGAAGGCAAGGGCGTGTTAGGGCGAATGAACAGCTTGGAGTGGGTCAGGCTCGCTAACTGAGTCTGGTCTCTAAACCTCCGGCTCATAAAGGCAGGGGCGGTCTCCAGACCGCCCCTGCCTCGGTGTATCGGATCCCCGCGTGCGCGGCGCGGGAATGACGTAGATTAGACAACAGCCAAATGCAACGCTTCGTACTAAGAAGGATCTGGGCGTCGCTGATCGCGCTGTTTCTGGTGACGATCATCATGTTCGTGTTGTCGCGGATGGTCGGTGACCCTTTGGCAATGCTGGTGTCGGAAGGCGGTTACGGAATATCCGAAAGCGCGTTGCAGGTGCAACGCGAAAAACTTCATTTGGACAAGCCAGTTCCACTGCAATACGTGTTCTGGCTAAGCGACGTGTTGCGCGGCGATCTGGGTCACGACCTGTCAGACGGTTTTCCCGTGACTCAGAAAATCCGCGAAAAGATCGCTCCCACGGTCCAGCTTGGAGTTTCGGCTTGGATATTGGCCACGATATTCGGTCTTTCCTTCGGCATGATTTCAGCGGTGAAGCGCGGATCACTCTTCGACTATTTCGTTCGGCTTGTCGCAAACTTGGGAATCACCTTGCCCGCGTTTTACGTGGCGATCATCGCGATCCTTATCTTCGCGGTGAGATTGGAATGGGTCCCGGTCACCGTCATCGGAACTATCGGCTCCGAAAACCCTCTGGACCAGTTCAAAGCGATGATCCTGCCGGTATTGACATTGGCATGGGGTGCTGCCGCAGGGTACATGCGTTTGATGCGCTCCGCGATGCTTGAAGTCCTCGATTCGGAGTACATCAAACTTGCGAGAGCCAAAGGAGTCGCTGGTCCAAAGGTCATCTGGAAACACGCTTTCCGTAACTCACTCATCGTTCCCATCACTGTTTCGGCGTTGTTGCTCTGGAACTTCGTAACCGGAACGGTCGTGATCGAGGCGGTCTTCGCATGGCCAGGGATCGGACTGCTCGCCCTCGAAGCCGTTGTCAACAATAATTTGAACCTTGTCGTAGGAACGACGCTTCTCGTCGCAGTCGTGCTGATCGCCGCAAACCTCGTCGCCGATTTACTCTACGTCATCGTTGACCCCAGAATCAGATTGAGCTGAATCTCATGGCGACCCAATACCAGATACCGGAATACGCCCGCACTGGCGCATCGCTACCCGATCCAGTGCGGTCTGTTCTTCGTGGCCCGATCGCGGTCTATGACTTTCTGCGACGCTATCCGATAGTTTGGGCGACGGTGTTTTCTGTGCTCGTCGTTCTAGCTGCGTTTGCCCCTGTGATCGCAGCGCATGACCCCATCCGAGACGCCGACTTCACTCGGGTTCGCAATCCACCGATTTGGCTCGAAGGCGGTGCTCCTGAGTTCTGGCTCGGAACCGATCAAGTAGGACGTGACCTTTGGAGCCGGCTGCTATATGGCGGTAGGGCATCTCTGATGGTCGTCGCGGTCGGCATGACCAGCGGGATGATCATCGGCACCACCCTCGGGCTTGCAGCCGGCTTCATCGGCGGAATCGTCGACGAAATCATCATGCGACTCGTAGACGCTTGGATCGCATTGCCCTTCATCATGATCGCCCTGGTCATCAAAATCGTCCTAGGGACTTCGTTCACGATCATGTTCCTGATACTGGTGCTGATCTCTTGGGTAGGATTCGTTCGACCCGTGCGTGGAGAGGTCTTATCCCTCCGCGAGCGTGACTACGTTGCTTCGGCCCGAGTCGCGGGTGCTTCAGGGTTCAGAATCGCTATCCGACACATACTTCCCGGTGTTAGCAGCACCGTCATCGTTCTCGCAACTCTCGGTGCCGGTGGACTCGTGCTTGCCGAATCGACCCTCTCATACCTCGGCGTCGGTATTCCGCAACCGACCCCTACATGGGGCAACATGATCGCCGACGGACGCGACTACTTAGACACCGCGTGGTGGATCTCGACGATGCCCGGCATCGCTATTTTTCTCCTGGTACTCTCTCTGAACTTCACGGGAGATTGGCTCCGCGATCGCTGGGATCCCAAGTTACGGCAATTGTGAACGCGCCAGATCTGGTTGCGATTGGGCATGTGACGTGGGATGTGTTGCCTGGAACCCCGCTTAATCTCCCCTTGAAAAGGGTAGGGAGTGAAGGAGAACCAGGTGGTGCAGTTGCGTTCACTTCGGCGACTGCGAGAAGTTTCGGCATTAGCGCCGCAATCATCACGTCGTGCGCGGATGACTACCCGATTGAGGACATTGTCGATGCATCAGGCAAATTGGTTCGCATTCCGTCGGACGACACGTCTACATTCGAGAATCGCTACGATGCGCGGGGAGATCGAGTGCAGGTTTTGCGCCGCCGCGGAGGCGACATCTTGTTTTCAGACATACCGGATGAGTGGCGCAATCCCGACATGCTCTTCGTCGGTCCGCTGACTCAGGAGCTGCCATCCGACTGCTTGAGTTGGTTTCGTCCGCGAGTCTCGTGTGTCGTGCCGCAGGGCTGGTTGCGCTCCTGGAGCGAGCCGTTGCCGTCGGTTGTCGAGGTGTCGAAATCGCCGCCTGTAGGTATGAGCTCTGGATGGGACATCTGCGTGATATCTGAATCGGAGGTTGAAGATCGAACGCTCGTCAAATGGCGAGAGAAGGCGGGTTGTTTGATCATCACTAAGGGTAGCGAAGGTGCGGAGCTGTATACGGATGAGCAGTACGAATCAATTTCCGTGCCATCGTTCGCGGGTGCGGTGAACGGATCTGGCACAGATACGACAGGCGCTGGCGATGTATTCGCGGCAGCGATGTTGATGCGCTACGCCGCGACCGGTGACGCCGAAGACTCAGCGAGGTACGCGTCGCTCTGCGCCGCGCTATCCACCCGGGCTCCGAGTTGGAGCGCGGTGGAAGCGCCAAGAATGACCCCCATTTAGTTCGCCCTTTTTACGCAGCGAAAGGGGAGAGGGGGGATTTGGTGGTGCTTACGGGCTGAGACGGAATGGCGGGTAGCGGTCCGTCGCGAGCAGGAACGCGTAGGCGGTTACTCGATATGACCAACGAGTTACACCCACGACGAAATTGAACATCCCCTCAGGGTATTTGCCAGTGATGATGATCGCGAACCAGGCGATGATCGTAACCACCAGAGCGATGATTTGCAAAACGATCAGCACGATGTAGTGCGGTATCGCCAACAGCCACTTGATCAATGGCAAAAAGCGATTCAACTCGGTCGCGGCATCCGGATACGCGATATCCAGATGCACCGACTGTTCTTCGTCTGTTGACGGATATTCATCTGTCAACAGAGAGATATAAGCGGATACCCGAGCGTTGAACCGAACCATCTCGAGTTGGAAGTCGAACATCCACTTCGGGTACTTTTGCCGGAACAAGATCATGAGGAGTGCCGCGATCACTACTGAGCTATAAGTAACCGCCATCAGGACCACTAGGATGGGAATCATCGTGATCAACCTGAACAACGTCGTCAGCCGATTACGCGTACCGTCCCCGTAGTCGACGCTGTATTGCACCGGATAGTCATCGTTCATGCCTGCCTCCTCGCCGATATTCGGCGTGTTTTGACGGATTCGCGCCGCTCAAACATTCAAAGCGATTATTTCCAGTCAACTTTCCACACACCTTACCACTATTTGCGTCATATCAGGATTGCGGTTCAAATACGCCCATACCCGCATATCCGCCATCTCGATCTCGGTGGAACGAGACACCTTTATGTTTATGGTTAACTTACGAACGCGATGAATCTGGCAGATGAGGTTAGTCCGATGAACGAACTGGGTAATCGAGCACAAGCCGTTGCGGCATTGTTGAAAGACAGAGGTGAGACCATCGGTGTCTCCGAGTCGTCAGGCGGCGGATTGGTTGCGGCGTGTCTTTTGGCAGTACCGGGGGCTTCGGCGTATTTCATTGGTGGTGCAGTGACGTACACGCGTACATCTCACAAGGCTTTCTTGGGCGTTCCGGACGAAGCGCTAACCGGTATCAGATCGTCGACGGAGGAGTACGCTGCGCTGAACTCGCGGTCCGTGCGAGAGGCATTGGGCACGACATGGGGCCTCGCCGAGACGGGTGCGAGCGGACCGACGGGAAACCGTTACGGAGATGCCGCTGGCCATACCTGCGTCGCGGTGTCGGGGCCTGTCGAGCGGTCTATCACACTGGAAACCGGGGATTCGGATCGTGAGGCCAACATGTGGGCGTTTGTGGATGCAGCGTTTGGATTGTTGGAGGAGTGTTTGGGGGAAGCGGGTTGAAGGGGATTCATCACCCTCTCCTGTTGCACGTTGCCGTTCAGGACGATCCGCGCCAGAGCCGCCATCCCGTTGTAGCCAATACGATGGGGATGAGCATGGCGATTACGAGCCAGAGGACATCTGAATGTACGCTGACTGATTCGCCTTCCTCCAGTGCAAGCAGGTGGACCCAGTTGCGGAAGAACCAGATGGCAAGAGCGGCGTTGGCATAGAAGAGAACAGATGCGCCGAGTCGTGTAACCGTGTCCGACTCAATACCGGGCTGAGCTCGCATGTGAGCGAAATTGACCGCCAGCGAGATCAGTATGCCCACACATGAAATGACGTTGAATATCGTCCAGATAGGCTGGGCAGTGTAGAGGGTGTCAAAGATGAAATGGGCGGTATAAAGCGCCGCGTAGGCTAGCATCAGTCCGCCAGTTATCCGCGTAATCATGGCTTTGACATTTATCCTGCGATCCATTTGAGAAGGCTACAGTATACTGCCACACTCTTCTGATCGTGCTGAACCTTCGCAAAACTGATTGAAAGCGCGTGCCAGCGATCGTAAACCTGCATTGTCTCCGCCTGCCCATCCCTTCTTACTTCCTCCCTGCGCGAGACTATTGCGAAACTCACGTCATTCCCGTGGGGCCTGCCCCGTACCCCGATACGGGACGGGAATCCAGAGGGGTTGGGCAAGCGCGGCGCAGTTCGCAGGGGATGCCCGATCGACACCTAAACCCCCTTCAATTCCCTTTGGGCATACGCATGATGCGAAAATATGCGACCGGCAGGCTGTCATTCCGAGCGCTTCCCCCTGTCATTCCGAGCGCTTCGCCCTGTCATTCCGAGCGCAGCGAGGAATCTCATAAAGTCGTCCTGGGGATGCTGTATGAGATTCTTCACTCCGCTGCGCTCCGTTCAGAATGACATGGACGAGGGAGGACTTCAGAACGACATGGACGAGGATGTCCTGTCAGGCAACAGGATCCACTCCAATGTCGACACAACCCGATTTTTGCATCATGCGTGACACCAAGGGGGAGGGGCTTGCAAAGGTCTCGCGAAAGCCGGAATCCAGAGGGTGGTGGGACTCGGAAACACCGTGCCCCCTGATCATCAAGGCAAAGGTCGGACCAACTTAGGTTGCACGAAACGGTTTAGGGCGTTCGTTGTTTTGGGCCAACTGCGCTGTTTCTTCGATTCTGCGTTTTCGGGTTGCAGGCCGTTTGGCTGTGGATATCCACTCCAACGTCGCTCGTTTAACCCATCTTGGGAATGCGTCGAAGTTTTGAACTGAACCGCGGTAGTCTGCGAAGGCATCTGCTAGGTCTGGTGGAATTTCAAGACGTTCGATAGCATCGAGCGCAGTCCACGTGCCGTCGAGTTTCGCTGCTTCGACTTTGGCGATCCCGGGCGGCATCATCACCCCGGCTTTCGTGAGCTTTACGACGCGGTCTTTGTTCGATTTCGACCAGTTGGAACCTTTGCGGCGGGGTGCGAACCAGAGCATGGAGCGCTCTTCGTCCAAGCCTCGGGTCCGGCTGTCTACCCATCCGAAGCATACCGCCTCTTCAACCGAGGCATCGTATCCCACCGATGGGCGATTGCTCGCCTTCTTGAAAGTAACAAGCCATACGCCTTGGTCGCGCTCGTGGTTTTCTACGAGCCAAGCGCGCCACTCGGCACGGGTTTCACATTGGATGGAGTTTTCGGGAGCGTTCGTGATTCTAACCCCCTTGTATTCCACCTTGGAATCAAGAGGGAGGGAATGAGCGGTCAGTGTTAAGTCATCTGGTCATCTGACGCTTCACCAGTTCTTTGAACGTTCCCTTGATTTCCGAGAGTTCGTCGAAGTTTCCTTGTTGAACGATGGACCCTCTTGGAGGGTGTAGATACGCTGGTTAGTTTGATACCACAAGAATCGAACCTGGGGTGACGGCTGACTTTTCAGGCGTTATTGCCTTCATTTCGCGCCGAATCATACGGAATTCAGTTGCTAGTGCGTCGTAAACTAGTTAGCGCGTGGCGCACCGCAGGTGCCATTCTGATCACAAACTGGGTTTTCTTGCTGTGGCAAGCACTAAAATGCCCGATCTCGGGGACGAACAGGAGGACCGTCCGAACGTCTTCAAGCGGGCGGAAAACCACATCCAGAGTCGGGTGCTCAAAGGGCTTCTCGAACTCGTGCCGTTGCTGGTGACGGTGATTGCTATTGTTTGGCTGGTAGGGTTCACTGAGGGGATGAGGGATTGGCCTTTCATCAACGACACGTTTTTGGACCGCCCCGGCATAGGCCTGGTGATTTTAGGCATCGTTTTCTACCTAGTAGGCTTGTTGGCGCTTTTTGGCGCTGGACAGTTCATCCTCAACGGCGTACATAAACTGATGAACTTCATCCCGGTAGTGCGTACGCTTTACGGGGTAACGGAACAAGCAATGGCTTCCGTGGGATCAAGCGCCAATTTCAGCCGCGTCGTCTTTATAGAGTGGCCACGAGATGGAATGGTGGCGATGGGTTTCGTGACCGGCAGGGCCAGAGCACCTGGCAAGGAAGAAGACCTAGTCTCCGTTTACGTGCCGACGGTGCCGAACCCGACATCAGGTAACATGGCGTTCGTCTTAGAAGACGATGTAGTAGAAACGGATATGACGGTCGAAGACGCGATGAAGCTCATCTTTTCTGGGGGCATCGTCCTTCCGGAGTCGATCTCGATGGCGCGAATGCCGAGGCCGCCGCGTACCGAGAGCAGTTTCGTAGGGAAGTACGATCGGGAAGGATAACGTTGCTCGGACGTGACGCTGCAACCTGCGGATGGATACTCTAACGCATCAGCACTCTAATACTCCAGCATGGACTTGATGTAATCTTGACTTGAAGCGCGCCGATAAGCGTAGAGGGAACTACTGCTAATGGAAATCAGCACAGAACGAGTGGGCACTGCTTTGATAGTGATGCCCAGCGAAAATAGGGTCGATGGTACAAACGCCCGTGACTTCCAAGTCGGATTAGAAGCTGCGATCGAGGAGACCGATAGCGCAGTCATTTTCGATGCGGAGACTTTGACGTATATCAGCAGCGCGGGTCTGCGAGCAATCCTGTTGGTGGTGAAGTCGATTAACCGTCGCGGCGGGAAGTTCGCGGTCTGTTCATTGTCAGACCCGATCCGAGAGATCTTCTCGATAAGCGGATTCGACAACATCATCCCGATAGAGGCGACACGCGACGAAGCCCTGGCAGCCGTAGGCTAATTGCGGCGGCGACGGCACGTTGAAATCGCGGATTCATGGCGACACTGACGTTTGACTTCGCATACCGAGCACGGAGCTCCCGTTTAGTTTCTAATGGCTAAGACGACAAAGAAAATCTTGGTTGTAGACGACGAGCCGGATCTCGAACCGCTGATGTTGCAAAGGATGCGGCGCCACATCCGTCGCGGCGAGTACGAATTCGTATTCGCGCGTGACGGCATTGAGGCGCTCGAGATGCTAGCCGCGGACAAAGAGATCGACATGGTCGTGTCCGACATCAACATGCCTCGCATGGACGGCTTGACGTTGCTGCAACAGATACAGGATGTCAGCCCAGATATCCGCGCCATCATCATCTCGGCCTACGGGGACATGGAGAACATCCGAACCGCGATGAACCGTGGAGCGTTCGACTTTGTAACCAAGCCGCTAGATTTTCAGGATCTCAGACTAACGATCCAAAGGACACTTCAACACCTCGACGAATGGCGGGAGGCGCTCCAGTCGAGGGACAAATTGGTAGCGCTGCAGAACGAACTGGATGTCGCCAACAATATCCAGCAGTCGGTTCTTCCGGCGAGTTTCCCGGAGCATTCCGATTACCAGATATACGGTTCAATGCAGCCGGCTCGAAACGTTGGCGGAGATTTCTTCGACGTTCAGATATTACGAGACGGCAAGATCGGTTTGGCGATAGCCGATGTTTCCGACAAAGGCATGCCGGCAGCACTCTTTATGATGTCGAGCCGTATGTTGTTGAAGGGCGCCGGTCAGCGCTTTGAGAACCCAGGCGAAGCACTCGAAGAGGTCAACAACCTTCTAGACGCCGAAAACGAAGCAGCGATGTTCGTGACGCTCTTTTACGCGATTTACGACACGAACACGTCGGAATTTCAGTACGCGAATGGTGGTCACAACGAGCCCATAGTAGTGCACCCAGACGGCAGCACGACGGTGATACCCCCGACTGGCGGAACTGCTCTCGGCATCATTCCTGACATCCCTTACAAGGAAGACTCGATAAAGCTCGAACCGGGCGACACCGTGATTCTTTATACCGACGGGATCACCGAGGCCTTCAACTCAAAGGGTGAATTGTTCAGTTTAGACCAGCTTTGCGAGATTTTCCAAGATCGACAGCCCAAAAGCGCTGAAGACGCAAGCGAGATCGTGTTTGACGCAGTCAACACGTTTGCGGGCGACGAACCACAGTCTGACGATCAGGCTTGCTTAGTATTCAGACGCACCTAGAACATACGATGAGCTTAAGAGCCGCAGTCGAGTTCATGCCGGAGATCGGCGAGTTAATTGCGATCCAAGAAACTATCGGATCGATCTCAACCGAGGGGAATTGGTCCCCGGATCTGGCGTATCAGGTCGAATTGATTCTCGAGGAGCTGTGCATCAACGTCATTAACCATGGCGAGACGGACGGAACCCAGCCGATCAAGGTCGTGATCGTCTCTGAAAACGACGAGATCACCATCGAGATATCTGACAATGGCAAGGCGTTCGATCCGACTAAAGATGCCAAGACACCAGCGAAGATCACTTCTATCGAAGACAGCAGCATCGGCGGATGGGGAGTGCATCTGGCGCACACGTTTTCGGATGAGATGCATTACAAGCGGGTCAACGGGATGAACTGTTTGACCCTAGTTAAGCGGAGGACGGGTTGAAGATACCGTTCCCTGGATTGGCTGTCTCAAAGTCGGCCGCAATTCGGGTGGCGGTCGCAACTCTCTCGCTAATTGCAGTTGCCGCATGTTCTAGTGATGGTGGGAACGTTGCAACGCCGTTGACACGTACGGTTGAGACTGTTGACAAGTCTGATCTTTTGAACCCAAACCCTGTAGTAGGTTCAAACGTTGCGAACAATCGTAGCGGCATCACCGACGACAAAATCCTATTCGGACAATCCGCGGCTTTCAGCGGTTCGGCATCGGAACTCGGATTGGGGATGCGCGCCGGCATATTGGCCGCATTCAGCGAGCGGAACGCGCAAGGCGGTATTCACGGCCGCCAGCTCAATCTCGCCTTTCGCGACGATAGGTATGAACCCGAAGCCGCCATCGCTAATACCGCAGCACTGATAGATGAGGACAAAGTATTCGCACTGATTGGCGCCGTAGGGACACCGACTTCAAGATCCGCAGTCCCAGTTGCCGAGGCGAGCGGAGTGCCGTACGTCGCCCCATTCACAGGTGCCGAATTCCTGCGAAGTCCGGAATATAGCCACATCTTGAACCTGCGCGCCTCGTACTACCAAGAGACGGCGGAGATGGTTAATCGCTTGTTGGACGATCTAGGCATCAATCGGATCGCTGTGATGTATCAAGACGACTCATTTGGTAGAGCAGGTTACCAGGGCGTCCGAATCGCTCTCCGGGAACGATTGTTATCGCCAGTAGCTATCGGTATCTATCCACGCAACACAACGGCGATCAAGACCGCCCTTTTGGACCTGCAACAAGGCGCACCTGACGCCGTGATAATGATCGGCGCCTACGAACCAGTGGCCCAACTGATATTGTGGGCGCGGCACACCGGGTTCGATCCGGAATTTATGACCGTCTCATTTGTCGGCAGCAATGCATTGGCACGAGAATTAGGTGAGAACGGCGAAGGAGTTTACGTCACGCAAGTCGTGCCGTCCCCTCGGGACGATTCGGTGCCGATCATAGCCGATTATTTGCAAGCACTCGCCACGTATGATCCCGACGAAGAGCCAGGGTTCGTTTCATTGGAAGGCTACGTAGCCGGTAGATTCGTCATCGAAGTCGTCGAAAGATGCGGACGCGACATTGACCGAACCTGTTTCTTGGAGAATCTCAGGAACGGCGAGATAGTAGATCTGGGCGGCTTCGAATTGCAGTTCGGCCCCGACGACAGCCAAGGCTCAAACGAAGTGTTTCTGACCGTGATTGGCGAAGACGGCGAATATCGACCTATCGAGAGAATGATCGACCGAAGCAGATGATCGCACAAGCAAGAGAATCTCTCGTAGGCAGATTCCGACTGTCTACTCAGATGTACGTGGGCATCGGTGCCGCCGTCGCGCTTACTCTCACGGCCACTTTGGTAGCTTGGCTTTCCTTCGACGTAATCGGAGACCGCACCAACCGCGTTCGGGAAGAGAGCGTACCAGAGATGGTAGCGTCTTTCGGTATCGCCCAATACACCGGTGAACTCGCAGCGGCTGCGCCTCGGCTCACATCCGCAGTGACAACGAGTGAATTTCAACAGGTCGTCAATCTGATCGACGCGAACCAAAGCCTTTTCGAGCAACAGTTAGATTTGCTGACAGCCGCAGGCGATGAAGACGAGCGTCTTACCAGTATCCGTCTGTTGGCTGATCAGCTTATCCAGAGCATCGAAGCGATCAAAGCCGATAAGCAGGAATTGCTTGACCTCCAGGACAGGACTACCGCGATCAGCATCGAGCTATCGGCGCTTCAACAGAGTTTGGACGAAATTCTTATTCCAGCGATCGACGATCAGCTTTTCTACACAATGACCGGTTACAGTGAACTCGGCAAGCCTCCAGTTTCGTCCCAGGAGCATTTTTCGGAGGTCGAATTTTACCGTTACCGCAATGTAGCTGATCTACAAGCAGCCGCCAACACTTCCATTCAGCTTTTGGCCAGCGCTTTCACGGTTTCAGGTGCGGAATTCATCGAACCACTTCGAGAAAGATCAGAGGCGGCACGAGGACGTATCGAGCGTAGCTTGGGAGTATTGCGCGGAACCGAGTACGCTCGACCAGTCGGAACAGTGCCCGCTCACCTCGCTATATCAATTATCTTCAATCGGTTGTTTGAAATATCCCTCGGCATAGAGGGTGGTTTTGATCTCCTTGCTCGAACGCATGAACTCAATCAGAGACAAAACGAACTTTTGGGAATCAACCGGGAAGTTGCAGTCGCTTTGGTCGATGGAGTTGACGGGTTGGTCCAAGCCGCCGAAATGAGCGTCAGCGTCGAATCGGAAGCGACGGAACAATCGATACTGCAGGGCCGATTATTGCTGGTCGCTATCGCTGTGCTGAGTATCGTGGGCGCTTTCCTGATTGTCTGGCTATTTGTCGGCAAGGTGCTGTTGCGACGAATCCATACGCTTTCTAACCGTATGCTCCGCATGGCAGATGGCGACCTCGAAACGGAGGTCGAAATTAGGGGACGCGATGAGGTTGCTGAGATGGCCGGCGCGTTGGAAGTCTTCAGGCAGCACGCATACGAAGTCCAGCGCCTAAACCTCGTTGAGCAACTTGCGGGCGAACTGCAGGGCAAGAATGATGAGCTTGAGCGCGTGTTGGAAGATCTGCATAACGCTCAGGATCAGATCATCACAAGGGGCAAGTTGGCGGCTCTCGGTGAACTAACAGCCGGAGTCGCACATGAAATACGGAATCCGCTCAATTTCGTTAACAACTTCTCCGAGGCGTCAGGGGAATTGCTTGAAGAACTCAATGAGATCCTCGAGGAAGTAGCCGAAGATATTGACGAAGAACAGATGGAATACATTCAAGAGGTTACCGGCGATCTTGTCGGCAACATGGTCCGAATCAAGTCGCATGGTGACCGCGCCAACCGCATTGTGCACGGCATGTTGGCGATGGGGCGCGAATCTACAGACCTTCAGGAAACCGACCTCAACAGTCTCATCCAAGAGTACACTCAACTCGCATACCATAGTGGTCGCGCTACCGATCCGGACATGAACCTTGAAATTAAGTCAGACTTCGATCCTGAGGTTCCTCCGATCCAAGCTGTCTCCCAAGACCTTGGGCGAGTGTTCCTAAACTTGGTCACCAACGCTTGGCACGCGACAGAAGATAAACGCGACGCGCTTAGAGAGCAAGATCCCGAAGCGGCTAGCAACTACATACCAGGACTGCTCACTTCTACGCGGTTGATAGGCGAAGATATTGAGATCCGATTCCGCGACAATGGCACGGGCATGCCTCAAGATGTTGTAGACAAGGTCTTTAATCCATTCTTCACCACCAAGGCGACCAACCGCGGAACAGGGCTGGGACTCTCGCTATCGATGGATATAGTTCGCGGTCATGGCGGAACCATCGAGGTTGAGACAGAGCCCGGCGAATTCACCGAATTCATCATACGCTTGCCAAAGCACAATCCCGCATCTAGCGTCGCAGGGACAAACGCCTAATCAGCGACTCAATAGAAGCCGGTCTGGCGACAAACTCCCTCTCCCTTGATAGAGTGCTTTGCACAACTCGACATCGGTACTGTCATAAGACCAAATGGCCAACGCACCCCTGTTTGCCCGTCTCCTCTGGATTCCCGCCTGCGCGGGAATGACAGGGTTGTGCAAAGAGCCCTTGATATGAGAAGGCTAGGGTGAGGGTGACGGAGCGAACGGCTATGAGTTCCTTACTCCTCCTCGTAGGTTTCCGGCATTAAGACGAATTCAGGATAGGCTTCGATGCCGAGTTCACCTGCGTCTTGGCCTAGCTCTTCAACATCGCGAGTCACGCGGAT
The DNA here is from genome assembly GCA_034423055.1 of Dehalococcoidia bacterium. GTDB lineage: Bacteria > Chloroflexota > Dehalococcoidia > Lucifugimonadales > Lucifugimonadaceae > Bin127. The sequence goes on from DAOUJE010000123.1 coordinate 56,288, forward strand.
GCCGAGGGGGCTGAGCGCAAGAGCTTTCCAGAGGAGCCACGAGAGAACGAAGACGAAGACACCGACGGCTAGGACGCCGACTATCTGTGCAATGAAGTCGCCACCTGCCGCGATGCAGACGGCGAGTGTGCCCCAGATACCGGCGATCAAGTGCGCGGGGATAGCTCCGACTACATCGTCAAGCTTGAGTTTCTCGAGCAGTCTCATTCCTGCCGAACAGAGGATTCCGCCTATAGCGCCGATGATGATGGCCCAGTAGTGATCGGTGATGTCTGGACCGGCGGTTATCGAGACGAGTCCGGCGATCGCTCCGTTCAAGCCGACGATGAGGTCCACGCGGCCGAAGATGAATCTGGAGAAGGCCAATGAGACGATGACGCCTGCGGCGGCAGCCAAATTGGTGTTGACCAAGATGTTGCTCATGGCTACAGCGTCGGCAGCAGAACCGAGTTTGAGTTGTGAGCCTCCGTTGAATCCGAACCAGCCTAACCAGAGGATGAAGACACCCAAGGTCACGACTAGGACATTTGAAGGCGGAGTAGGTCTGACATCTCCGTTGGCGCGAAACTTTCCGAGGCGGGGTCCAGCGATCATGATGCCAGCGAGTGCTGCCCATCCCCCAGTACTATGGACAATGGTTGAACCTGCGAAGTCTTGGAATCCCATCTGGCTTAGCCAGCCGCCGCCCCATGTCCACGCTCCGACAATGGGATAGATGATCGCTGTCAGAGCCAGTGTAAAGATGAAGAACGGCCACATCCTGACACGCTCTGCCAAGGCTCCCGAGACTATGGACGCGGTTGTGGCAACGAAGACCATCTGGAAGAACCAGTCGGACATTGTGGCGTAGCCTTGATCGACTACGCCTTCCAACGCTCCTTCCTCTTCGTTGAGTAGCGCCAACTCGTCGGAGGAAGGGCCGTACATCAGCTTGAATGAACCGATGAAGTCGCCAACATCTACGTACATCAGGTTGTAGCCGATGAAGAAGAAGGCGAGACCAGCGATCGAGTAGAGCCCGATGTTCTTCAGGCAGATCATCGACGCATTCTTGGTCCTCACAGAACCAGATTCAAGCATGGTGAAGCCCGCGCACATCCACATCACCAGCGCTCCCCAGACCAAGAACGAGAATGTGTTGAAGACGAACGATATCTCGTCTGCACTCTCTGCGAAATCCACCGACGGCTGTCCCAACAAAAATGCCGGGACTACAAGTAATCCACCTACTGAGACGACCGGAATTCGTTTGATCAATCTCCCAACACCATTGATTGGTGCGACCAAAAGATCTTTGGTTTTGCTACTTAATCCGCGTACATCACCGGAATACATGCCAATCAGACCTCCAATGACTGTCGTTCGATGCACCTCTGATCGTAGGCAGCGTGCCTTTCAGAGCAAGTGTCTACAGTATCGCAGAATTGAGCGGCGACGTTTGAGGGACCGAGTTATCGGTTTCAAACGCTGGGGAAATATATACGGACGCTACAGACTAGTGGAACGTCTCTAACACCTAGAGCTGTCGCAATCTCGGATCCCAGCGATCTCTCAGCCAATCGCCAATGAAATTGACTGACATGACGATGAGCAGGATCGCCAATCCTGGGAAAACCGCCATCCACCAAGCGGTGTTCAAGTACTGACGGGCATCGGAAACCATATTCCCCCAAGTTGGAATGTTTGACGGTACTCCAGCGCCTAGGAACGACAATCCGGCTTCGGTCAGTATCAATCCACCGACACGGAGCGTGATAAGCACGACGACCGTGTTGACCAAACCGGGAGTCAAGTGATGCCACATTATGCGGAGATCGGATGCCCCCGCGACTCTGGCATAGGAGACATAGTCTCGCGTCTTGAGGGTCAACACCTCAGCGCGCACATTCCTTACGACGCCGGCCCAAGTTGCCAGAATCAGAAGAACGAGAAGCACGGATACACTCTGTCCGAACACGATCGCGGCTAGGATGGCGATGAGCAAGAACGGAAGCGCGTTCCAAACATCGACCAATCGCATCATAAGTTCGTCGAAGAGTTTCCCGTAAAACCCGGAAACCATGCCAACCGACGCGCCGACAGCGACACCGACGACGAGGGATATGACGGCGACAGCGAGGGAGATACGCGCACCGTACATAATGCGTGTCAGGATGTCGCGTCCGAGATGATCGGCGCCGAGAATAAAGCGGTCGGTGACGCGCTCGTTTTCTTCGTACCACTCGGTATACCAGATCGGGGGTGCTTGGCGCGCCCTCAAGTTCTGCTCATCTTGTCCGAAGGGTGCAAGCCACGGTGCGGACAAAGCCATGAAAAGTAGCAAGGCCACGATGATCATCGGGAGCAGAGGCCATCGACGGAGGACGTACAAGAACTTACTGCCGAAACTCTGTTCCTCCGACGTTGTCGGCGATTGAGCAGCGCTATCGATGCTGGCGGTATCGGTTGCCATGTTTCAGTTGTATCTGATGCGGGGATCGATGACTAGATACAGCATGTCGGCTAGGAAGCTCCCTGCCACGTAAAGGATCGCGAACATGAATATCACGCCAGTGAGGAGGGGGAAGTCGTTGTTGTGGATCGAGTCGACTGCCAACCTGCCGACACCTGGCCAGGCGAAGACGGACTCTACGATTACAGAACCTTCTAGGAATCCGATAAGTATCAGGGCAGAGACGGTAACAGGAGGGATTAGAGCGTTGCGGAAGGCGTGTTTCCAAATGACAGTATTAACTTCGACGCCCTTGGCGCGTGCGAGTTTCACGAATTCAGAGTCGAGCACCTCAAGCATCGAAGAGCGAGTGAGGCGAAGGTAACTCGCAGCTGGTAATAACCCGAGAGTGAACATCGGCATCACGAGGGCTTTGGCTTGGTGTGGCCAGAAGCCTTCGTCGACAGGCCTGCCACCGGGCGGTAGCCAGTCGAGGGTGACGGCGAAGATTAGGATACCCACTATGCCCATGAAGAAGGCTGGTGTAGCCTGACCTAACAGTGCAACTGTCCTACCGATGTAATCCCAAATCGTTCCACGCGCGATTGCGGATAGTACGCCTAGGGGGATGCCGATTAATGTTGCGAGGACAAATGCGGCTACGCCTAGCTGGATTGTGGCACCGAGCTTCTCGAATACCACGGTGCGAACATCTCGTTCGGCGAGGAGTGTTACACCGAAATCACCTGTGATGACGCGGCCAAGCCAGATGAAGTACTGGACGATCAGAGGTTTATCTAGAGCGAGTTTTTCAGAGAGTGCGGCGATCTGCTCTTCGCTCATTCCGTACCCGCCGGGCTTGGCGTATAGGAGGAGCGGGTCGCCCGCCATTCGGGACAATATGAAAACTATGAGAGTCGCTGCGACCAGCGACAATAGGGCAAATACGAAACGTTGGGCGAGAAATCTGCGCATCTGATTCTGCGTCAGTTATCGAACGTACGCGAATCCCCAGCCGGGATTCGTGTCAAAACGATGTTGCGTGACGCTGTGTAGTAATGTCACTTCGGCCGAGGCAGATCTGCCTCGGCCGAAGTGCTCAATTCGCTTTAGCGTTGGACGAGTTTGATGTTCTCGAACTCGTTGGAACCAGCGAAAGCGGACGACGTACCTACCCAATCGGCGATCGAGTTGGGGTTGTAGACGGTCAACACGGGGACCTGAACGGTACCGGCAAAGATCATCTGGTCATACAGGTAGTCGACGAGTTCTGTGTTCAAGCGGATCCGCTCTACTGGATCGCCTTCAACAGCGACTGCCTTAAAGGTGTCTGCGATCGCAGGGATCTCGATACCGCAACCGAAACCGCCGCGGGTGAAACTGGTCTCGGTGAGACCGTGCGGCCAGTCGAACGGGATGGCGGTGGAACCTTCGTCACAGTCGCCTGCGTACGGGATTGTGTTGGTACGACCAACCAAGCTCGGGCGGATGATCGAGTAAGCAGACTTGAAGACCTGCAGGTCCATGTCTGGCCACAACTCTTTCCACATGCCTGCAATCGCGTCGTTCAATTCGGCGTTTGTTCCACTGGAACCACCAAGTTCGCCACCGGTCCAGATGCCGATCGGGAACTTGCCGGTCGGCCAGGCAGTGCCGGCCATGTGCTCTATAGCCTCATCCGGGTTGTACGGGATCAACCACTCGTCTTTGAAGTAGCTGGCGGTTGTGTCGACATACTCGATCGAGCCAACGGTACCGAAGCCGTCAAGAATGGTCTCGACTAGGAGTTCACGGTCGATAGCTTTCGCCAGCGCCCACCGAACCTCGCGAGCTTCTTCCATGTCACCAGGCTGTTTGCCTTCGATATTGCACCCGACCCAAGGAAGGTCGTGAATGCAGTATCCGGAACCGGTGCGGTTCAAAGGTTCGCCGGTGCGGGCGTGGTTCTCTTCCCAGTAGTTGCCGGAGAAGATGACTTGGTGAACGCGACCAGAGCGAGTGACGCTCTCAGCCTTGAAGCCGCTCTCCACCAACGGGCGGATGTCCTTGAGCGGTACGTTTTCGGCGATGTCAACATCGCCGGTGCGCAAGAAGGCTACGCGGGTTGAAGGCTCAGGCACCTCGGTGAAGCGGAGGGTCTGAATCTCGGGATTCGCGAACCAGTGGTCGTAGCCGACGGCGGAGAGGACGGCTCGGTCGTCCTGCACCCACTCGACAACCTCGAATGGGCCGGTGGATACGATGTTGTCTCGCAACCACTCCACGCCGTTCTGGTCGTGTGCGGCCTTGGAGAAGAACGCCGTGCCTTGCGCCTGCTCGTTCAAGAAGTTACCGTTCCAACGCGGATCGAAACCGCCTTCCGTGAAGTTGAACTGCACTGTGTAGTCGTCGATCTTGACGGTTTCGTCAAAAATCGCAGCGAAGTCGCCGGCCTGGCCGTGAATGCTAGTCGGGTTGGTGTTGGCGTTCGAGTCGTTCATCGTGAACACGACATCGTCGGCGGTGAAACTACCGTAACCGTCGTGGAAGATGACGTCTTCGCGTAGAGTGACGGTCGCTGTTGACAGGTCAGCGGCAAGTTCCCATTCGGTTGCGAGCTTGCCGATTGTGCGACCATCGTCATCAACGGCGAATAGCCCTTCTCCGACGCCCCAGTACTGCATCGCCTCGACTGGCGCCTGTGCGCTGCCAAGACCGACACCGGGAGCGATGTTGAAAACGGCGACGCTAATCTCGCCATACTCGTTTTTCGGCTGCGGCGCAGGCTCGACTGGCACAATCGGAAGCGGAGTAGCCGTCGGGACCGGAGTAGCGGTGGCTACTTCGACAATGGTTCGAGTGACTTCCACTTCGACTTCGCGGATGACCTCTTTTTCGACCTCTACGGGTACTTCGACTTCGACTTCTCGTACGACTTCCTTCTCGACTTCGAGAATGACTTGCTTCTCGACTTCGACCGTTCGTACGACTTCTCTCTCGATTTCTACCGGAACCTCAACCTCTACTTCGCGTACGACCTCCTTCTCGACCTCTACCGGTACTTCTACCTCGACGGTCTGAATGATGGCGCGTTCAACGGTGACCTCTACGATCTTCTCCGTCGTGCACGCGAATGCGGCAAAAGCAAGCAGTGCTGCCAACGCCGCTATAGCGAATCTCTTTGAGACCATTGTCCCTCCTATGCCATTTGTGTTTGCGTTATCGCAACCTTTAATTGTATGAATGAACCGAAGTCATTTCGACGCACGTAATAGAGGGCGCCTCGATCAGCGCGGTTTGACGACTACGTGGCGCTCCGGTCCCTGACCTTCGCTCTCGGTGACGACTTCCGGATTGTCCGACAGCGCGATGTGGACGATGCGTCGCTCTTCGGGCGTCATGGGGTCTAGCGAGCGGGCCCTGCCACGCGACGCAGCACGGGCCGCGCTCTCGGCTATGGTGTGGAGCTTTTGAGTTCGCCGGAGTTGATAACGCTCGACGTCAATAATGATGTTGGCTCGTTGCTTCAGTTGACGGTTCACCAACATTCTGACGATGAATTGCAGATCCCGTAAGGTTTCGCCGCGTCGCCCGATGAGCAATCCGGCATCCGCTCCCTCGATCTCGAACACAATCGAACCGTCCCGCAGTTCGTCCAGCACGTACGCTTCTACATCGACATTCATCGCGGCGATGATGTAACTCAGTACCTCGCCAGTGGTGGACTCCAATTCCTCGCGGTTTTGAATCGGCTCTGCGACGTGTTCCTGTCGCCTGCGGGCCGGTTGCTCGGCTCTAGCCTCTGAGGCAGCCGGTTCGGGTTGGTTATCAGATTTCTGGGCGCGCGGTTGTTCGTTTTGCCTGCGCTCCTGTCGTGGGCGCTGATTGTTGGGTCTGCGCTGACGCCGCTGTCGGTTCTGGGCAGGTTGGCGATTGCGCCTGGGAGTCGGACGCTCGCGGCGAGTCTCCGCGTCTTCGGTACCGGCTTCACGGTTCGAAGAATCTCGTCGGCCGCGGGCTGGGCGTTCTCGTCGTCGCCGATTTCGGCTTTGACGAGGTTGGCGAGCAGGCGCGGACGTTTCGGCCTCGGCAACGCCCGTAGCCTCGTCCATCTGCGCCTGCCGTTCAGCCGCTTGCATTGCTTCCTCAGCAATGACGTCCGAAAGTTTAGCAACTTCGATTTCGGCTAAGGCACCGCCGAGTCCGAAGATTCCAGATCTGCCTGGGTTGATAACCCTAATGTCTACGTCTTCGAGCTCTGCGCCTAGAGTTTCGAGCGCGACGGCGGTTGCCTCTTGTACGTTCTTGCCGGTGAATACCCGTCGAATCGTCATCGGTTGTCTCCTCCTCGTCCGAGTCGTCGTTGTTTTGGTTGCGTTCCGCGAGAGCGGTTTTTGCTGCTATCGCTTCGGCCCGCGTTTCTGCTGTGCCTAGGTACAGCTTGCCGAACAGATCGATCGGCTGTCGTCCGCCGACGAAGTATTGGATAACCACGCCGACGATGTTGGACAGCAATATGTAGATGCCGAGACCGGCTGGGAACTGATATGTAAAGACACCGATCATCACCGGCATCATCCACTGCATGATTCGTTGTTGCGACTGTTGCCGTTCGTCCATTGCGACGGTAGAAGTCATCTTGGTGGTGATGAACATTGATGCTCCGACCAAGACTGGAAGAACGAAGTTCAATGGCAAATAGACCTGCGAAACTGTGTCTGCAAGGTCGATGCCCAAGAACAGACGACTGAATGGTACGTCAGCGCTGGCGGGGTTCCAAGCGTAGAATGACGCCGACAAGTTGGCCATGCCTTCCGGGGTCGTGGGCATGGTTCGGATGATGGCACGATAGAAGCCGATCCAGATGGGCATCTGTATGACCATCGGTCCGAGGCATCCGATCGGGTTGACGCCGGCCTCGCGATACAGAGCCATCGATTCACTCGACTGCGCTCGTCGACTCTCTGTGTCCTTCTTGTCCTTGTATTTGTCCTGGATAGCCTTCATTCGAGGTTGAAGAGTCTGCAACTTCTTCATCTGGCGCGTCTGTCGGACTGTGAGCGGAATCATCAACACTCGAACGATGACCGTGAAGACGATGATGCTCAACCCGTAGTTGAGGAACAGGTAGTGATACAACAGCGCGAGCGCGTTGATCATCGGGCGCATGATGCCCTGGTCCCAGATGAGGCCGAGGAATTCCATTAGCAGGGAGCCCCCTCAGTATGGGACATCATTCGCATCGTCCACCGTCCTTTAGAGCAACACAGCCTTGTAGGATTTGGTCGCCGGGCGAATACCATTTGAGATCGCCGTTGAGGGTGTGAATGTATACGAAATCATTGATGAGCACAGGAGACGATTTAACTGCGCTGTCAGTCGGGAATGTGCCAATGATCTGTCCGTCGTTGACGTTTATGACATGAACATCTTCATCGCCCGAGGGAACTGCCAATACTCGTTGCGAAAACTCGTTGCGGATGCGATCGAAGAGGAGCGGTGTGCCGATGATCTGTCCGTCGATTTTGGTGCTCCAGATCAGGTTGCCAGACCCGATATCGAGGGCGTAGATGTGACCGCCAAGAGTTGAGACGTAGATGGAGCTTTTTTGGGCGTCGGGAACGCCCTCGGCCCACACCCATGCTTCAGCATCGAATTGCCAGTCGATAGACTGGCTTCGCGGGTTGAGCCGGTAGAAGTTGCTTGCAAGATCGCCGAAGTAGATGGCGCCGTCATAGAAGACGATGTTTCCAGCGATCGCTCCATCGGCCGAGTATTGCCATTTGATGCGCTCTGAGACATCTCCTTCTGAGAAGTCGATGGCGTACAGGGTTCCGGCGGCGGTGCCGACGTAGGCAGTGTTCGTCGCGTTGTCGACAGCGACATCGCCCAAGACTTCGCCGTCCAAAGCGACGCGCCAGGAGACGCGTCGCCCGGCGTTGGGATCGGCGCTGAAGGCGTAAAGGTATCCGGCAGGGTTGCGTTGGTCATCTACCGGGCCGGTGCCTATCAGCAACACGCCGTTGGCTGTAGGCTGGATTTGACCCACTAGTTTCGTCCGGAGCGGGAATCCGCCAGAGTTCCAAGCGATCCCGCCGCTTTCGGCAGATACAGCGAAAACCTCGCCGTCGCAGTTGGAGCCAGCGCACGTGTAGCCCGCCGCGTAGACAGTGTTGTCTTGAACTACGGGCGCGCCGTAGATTGCGCCTAAACCTTGAGGATTCTTGCGAACTCCGTCGAGTTCGTAAGGGTAGAGCCAATTGACGTCGAATGCGTGATTCACGGCATCAATTCTGACCAGTACACCGTCGAGGTTTCCGATATAGATGAAGTTTCCGTCCGATGCCGGTGCTGACCAACGTCCTTGGGGCGTGAGGTCATTCAAACATCCCGTCAATGCAACGACGCTTAAGATCGCAAGAACCGAAGCGAGTATCCGGCGTCGCAGTCGTCGTGCGGCGAGTAGCGACCTCATCGGACGTGAGTCCTTTCGCCACAAGCGGCTGAAACAGTTTCTTCGCTGTGCGGAACGGGGTCCAACCCACCAGTGGTAAATGGGTTGCAACGAGCGAGGCGCTTGGTTCCCATCCAAACACCTTTCGACACGCCGTGGACCTCGATCGCTTCCGCCGTGTACTCGGAGCAGGTTGGTTGATAGATGCAGGTGCTGGGCAGGTACGGAGATACCGCAAGTTTGTAAAACTTGAGGAGTGCCAGAGCGGATTTCGCGATCACGCTCTCACCTCGGCGTTCTCTTTGAGCGCGTCCGCTTGCCGGACTTCAGGCGCCGAACGAGCCTGTTCACCGACTCTTCCAGTTTTTCGGATGTCGCGCCGGCCGCTGCCGGGAAGGCGTATATGACGTAGTCCCATCCTTTAGGGTGGTCCGATTTTCCGACAATCGCTCGTAGACGTCGCTTGATTCGGTTTCTCACCACCGCTCCGCCGACGCGTTTAGGGATTGCGAACCCGTAACGCGCATCGGCTTCGGGTAGCTCCGATCTGACCGCAGTAATCGAAAGCAGTGCGTCTCGGGTCCGTTTGCCGTCTCTTAGTGCTCTACGGAACTCTTCGCGACGGCGCAACCGTCGATGCTTCGAGAGTCCCATCTGTGTTCATATTTGGGTGCCGATAAAGCGGCGCTGGCCCGGCGAATCAATTAACTCAGAAGCAACGAACTCAAACAGTCAGGCGCTTGCGACCGCGAGCACGTCGGCGCGCCAATACCGCCCGCCCGCCTCGGCTGGACATCCGAGAACGGAAGCCATGGACGCGCGCGCGTCGGCGCTTTTTGGGTTGATACGTTCGCTTGGGCATGGTGTTTCAGGTCGCAAACATTGATTGTAACATTCGCGTTTTTGATACCTCTTTTTCCCCGTATCAGGGTATGAGTGTTGTCTGAACCGGGGATTACGGGATTTGGAGTTGGTTCGATGTTATTTGAACTAGGATGGGCAGGATGACGAAGGATTTTAAGGATGAGTGTTGGTTCATCGGCGGCGGGGCATCCCCCTGCGATTTCGCTTCGCAGACCCCCTCTTGATCTCCACCTGAAAGAGGAAGGGGAGATTCCTCGTTGCGCTCGGAATGATATGGATGACAGATGAGCGCGTTTAATCCTCCCTTTGGGGGATTTTTGTTCGACGGGTGGTTGTCGAAGGATCGCCGCGTCTTTTGGGATCGCTGCGAAAGGTTCTTGTATGTTCGTCAATATTCCAGCACCGCCGACGTCGCCAGACCGTCGGCCCTCCGGGAGGCGTGGATCTGAAAGATCAGCCCCCGTCATCGCTTGGTTCGCACCCCGCGCTAGCGCTGTAGCCTCTTCCGTCCAGCGTTCCGGAAAGACGTTTGCCGGGTAGAGAGACCGTTCGCCCGGACCTTGAACGGGTCCCCTGCGCGGCCCTTGAAGCTCCTCCCCAGTGCCG
>DAOUJE010000124.1:0-9268 GCA_034423055.1 Dehalococcoidia bacterium
CCCGGCATCGGCCTAGAAATCGACGAGGACCTGCTCGAAGTGGCGAAGGGGACGTATGAGACGCGGGATCTCAACATGATCCCAATGCGAACCGACGGCTCAGTAGGCTACTCCGTCTAACCAGCCCACCGTCATTCCTACGAAAACAGGAAGCCAAGGGCGGACGGGCAAACCGGTAGGGGCAGGTCTGTGACCTGCCCGCGAGCGGGGGATGCCCGCCGAGACGAACCAAGAGATTAGTCAACCGAGCACACTTAAATCCTCGGTGTATCATCACGCCTTGAATCGCCTCGATGAGCAACTTCGATCGCGTCAATCCTCCCACCATTCCGCTTCATCGGTGAACCCGTAGCCGTGCAGCAAACATACAATCACCCAGTCCAAACCGTTCTCGAGGAACTTTCCGTTGATGTCTGGGAACGCCTCCGCGATGTCAAACGACTAACCAAGCCTCTCGGTGTGCGTCACGGAGAAGAAACCATCACCGATCTTTTGATGCTTGATCTGATGCGAAAACTCTCCGGACACGTGATGGCAACTCAGACACCGAAACGTGAAGAAGCCAAAAGCGGAACGGATTTCGAGCTTTGGGTCGAGCGTTCAACCCGAGGATGGGTCAGGTTTGCCGTTCAAGCCAAAAGGATTGATTTCAAGCGCTCGACTTACAGCGGATTGAATTACAAGGTCAATGGCACTAAACAAATGCATCTGCTCAAACGTTTCGCTGATGCTAACGGAGCGATACCGGTCTACTGTTTCTACAACTACTACGAAAATCCAAAATGTAGCGATCATTGGCGCTGCTGCAGCAAACCATACGTCGAAGAACAGTTAGGTTGCACCATAGCCACTTTACGAACAGTCAAACGTGCTGCGAAACGGCGTGGAGCGAAGAATTTCGACTGGATCCACAAACAACCGGGCACGATGCCGTTGAGTTGTCTCCTGATTTGCGAGAAAATCGAAACGGAGTTCACTAAACCCGATGTAGATGCCGAACTCGGACCCGCAAACGGATCCGAAGGGCATCTACCTATGCGTCTCGTCCACCATAAAAATCCACCTCCCATTACGTCACCAGACCCGCAGACATCCCAATCAAACGAAAATGATTACGTGCAGCTCTATCAAACCCTCTCGCCTCACCTGTACGACCCTGAAGTCGGTTTTCCGCGTTGGATTTGCTCGTTGCCACTTACGACCACTGATCACCAACCGCCACAGGAATGAACACACCAATCCATGTCATTCCCGTCCTTACTGCGTCGCTGAGTCGTTTCACGGTTAAACTGAACCTCGAAAAAACCAACAGGAACTTGAAGAATTGGACCCACAATTGACGCTCAACACGTTGATGGACGACGGTGGTCGATTACATGAACAAACTTTCAATGTCGCACTCGCTGATGCCTTGCGTAACTACAGGTCGGAATGGCGAAATACGGATCAAGCCATTACCGTTGAACGATCACGCGTGTTGGTTGCAGGTAAATCTCAACGTCCAGACGTGCTGGTGTCTTCAAGTGATCGTTACCCGATAGCTATTGAATGCGAATTCGGCGATCCGGCAATCGATGATGCTGAAGGACGACTTGGCAGGCGTTTGGCAGCGAACATGCTACCTATACGTTCGGCGATCGCTATCGGAATTCCTCCCGAAGTAGAGTGGTGGTCCGACCAAGAGCTTGCAGACAAGTTGACAAGGCCCGGACAGATCGACTTGCGCATGGTCGTACTGTCGGCCGACGTTGATCCCGATACCGAAGACGGGGTTAATGCGTCGGACATTTTTCGATGGCCTCAGCAACAATGGGTTACTGGTGACGTTCGATATTTGGCCGATCTCTGTGACGGGGCGGTTGCACCGCCAAAAGTAGTGGATGACCACGCCGCGTCGGCGGCTGAGAGTCTTCGTGCTTGGGCTCGAGATCTGCAAGAAAATATCGATAGCGACGTAGGGCGTGAGATCGCAGAGACGCTTGGTCAAGACAGCGTGGAGCAGGGACTTCGGTTAGCGTGTTGCATCTGGCTCACCTCGTTGCGATTGCACGATTTGATCGCCGAAATTCCGGGGATGAGGCAGCGTGGCATCCGGAAACTTGCGGAACTTCGTAGTCATCCTAGAGAACCTTTCACGTTGTCAGATCTGCGCGAAGCATGGCACGCGATCTTAGCGGTAAATTACAAATCGATCTTTGTTCCAGCCGTCAATGCTTTGAACGGAGGGTTGCCAACCCTCAACGGAGCGGAGGTTCTTGACGGTTTGTCAAGGCGTGCTGAACGGGTCACGGCACTGCGGTTAGGAAATAGCGTTGACTTCGCAGGCGAGCTCTTTCCCAAATTGCTTGATGACCGAGAGGAGACAGCTGCACATTACACTCTTCCTGCTACTGCTCATTTGCTATCGGCTATAGCAGTTGACAGAGTATCTGTTTCGGATTGGTCTTCTGATGCTGATGTTCGCGCTTTGAGAATCGCAGATTTCGCTTGCGGAACGGGCACATTGCTTAGAGCAGCATACAGCCGAGTCCGAAAGAAATATGAGGCGGCTGGAGGAGACAATCTGGTTGACATCCACAAGACAGTGCTGGAAAACGGCGTGACAGGAACCGACATCAACGCGTTAGCGGCACACATGACCGCAGCGGCATTGTCATCTTTGGAGATGAGTCAAACCTATAGGGAGACGAATATAGGTGCGATACCGATTCATGGGGGCACCACGGGCGCGCTGGAGTTCTTGGTCACTGAATCACGTTCTGATGTCGTGGGCCAATCGGTTTTGAGAACTGATAGTCCTACAGAGGGCGGTTCAACTATCGGCGCACCAAACCAAAGTTACGACCTCGTGATCCAAAACCCGCCATACACAAGCCCAGTCGCCGGCCCACATGGCAGAAAAATGTTTGACGTTGCGGGAATTACCGAAACAGACCGGAAACGGGCCGTCAACCGCCTAAACTCTCAACGCCGTACGGTCGGACGCAAAGGAGTCAAAGTTTCGCATGGTCGAGCAGGCATGGGAACGGATTTCACCGCGTTGGCAGACATCAAATTGAAAAACGGCGGAGTCTTCGCGTCCGTGTTGCCTCTTTCGGCAGCACACGTACCGTCTTGGACGAACTTCATATCTTATTTGGAGACAAACTATTCAGACTTGATCGTAATCGCGTTTACTACCGATACAAGATCCATGATGTCGGCCGACACCTACATGAACGAGATGCTGGTGATAGGCAACAAGTTGGACAAATCGATTACAGATCATGACAGCTTCAACCATGTCTTGTGTATCAACCTGAGAAGCCCTATAGTATCTACCAATGACGCTGAGGAAATTGCTCGCCAAATAGCTACAACATCCAGTTCTGATGCGATTTCCGGCTCCTTGCGTTTTGCCGGCGGCTTAATCGGCGATTGGGCTCGTTTCCCTGTTTATGGGCAAGGATTTCCTTGGGCCACGTTGGGGATGCGTGACAGATACCTGTCAGGAATAATGTGTGATCTGTTTGCTGGACGTTTGAAATATACGCCGGCTAATCTTGACATCGAATTGGGGCTGCCCATTGCCAATCTGGATGACATAGTAGGGATTGGCCCTACTCACGGTCAGATTGGTCACGTTCGCGGTAGTGAAACGAACAGAGGCGCATTTGTCTTCGATGAGATCGTCCCCGGTGACATCCCTCAGTTTCCTAGCCTATGGGACGCAAAAGCTAATAATAAGACAAGAATCATCGTCGATCCGACACATGAAGGCACACCGCTACCAGGTCGTGATGCACAAATGGCATCAGCTCTGCTAAAGCGCAGCAACACGTTCATATCGCAAGATGCTCGCTTCACTTCACAGTCCTTGACCGCGGCTCGTACTCGTGGCCAATGTCTAGGTAGCTCTACGTGGGTTGCGATGATCCATGAAGACAATCGAATTCTTGACGCATTGGTTCTTTGGATGAATTCGACTTTCGGAATATTGCTCCGAACGGGTTATGGCAACACATCTCATCCAGGGCGCGCAAGAATCGCAGTCGAAGCAACCGCAAGGTTTCCTGTCCCGGATTTCGCAGAGGAATCCCAAATCGGCGAGAGGGCACGTAGCATCGCAACAAAGCACTTCGACAGACTCGCCCAGCTAGTTTTACAACCCGTCGCCTACGCTTGGATTGATGAAAATCGCCACGAAATCGACCGAGTCGTTCTCGAAATGTTCGACATCGATTGCGAAAAAACCATCGACGCCATTTCTCAAATCCGGGCGTTATTATGCCGTGAACCTAGCGTTCATGGTGGCAACAAGCGAATATTGCGCACTCTGGGAGTTCAACCCTAACCGCCCCATCAACCTCTACCGCTTCGCCGACCACAAAGAACACGTCATCGATCTCTTAAAACGCGTCTGCACCGTGAGCGTCGAAACCGTCCGCATCACAAACCGACTCGCCGAACTCTCCGACATCGAACCTCCTCAAGACCAGCAATCGGAGCCGGAAGTAATCACCCTGTCAAAATCTGGTTAGCTCAGCTAGGTACGATACATCCGAATAGCTCATCGACCGCTATCCTGCCAAAACCAACACCCCTATTCACCCACGGATGGATACCCAACCCACGAGAGAAAAGTTGGCTACGGCTATAGGTAATGCAGTACCACCCAAACTCGGATTCGTCGTAGGTCTGTGGGCACTGAGCGCGCTTATGCGACCATCAAACGACATCTAGCAGGTTATTACAAGCCACATCTCCTCAAACCGTATCTACACCAACTACACCCCATCCCTCATCCCTCCCCCAAAACCTCAGCCACACTCCGCACCCGCGCCAAACTAGCCGAAGCATACTCCGACGCCTCATACCGCTGAATCTGCTGCTCCTTCAACCCCAATCGGCCAGCCAGCGACTTCTGACTAAGACCCCTAGCTATCCGCGCCCTGATCAACAACCTCGGCACCTCACTCACAGAGTCGAGTTCACCAAACTCAAAGTCGCCAGACTTCAAACGCTCGTAGTCCTGCAGCTCCTCCTCAAGGTCGGCAAGCTGATTCCTCACCGCATCCTTCTTAGCCTTGAACAACAGTGGATGCACCCCGACATCCTCCGCGGTTTCGCCTTCCAACTCACGCAAAGCCTCCGCGAACCGGTCCGCTTGAGCCTTCGTTATCCGATACTGTCTCTCGTTCTTGATCACTACGCCACCCTCAAACTAAACATCGTACCCCAACTATTTCATTGTGTTGCGAATTCTGGCTGCAACCGCCGACAGTTCCGTGACCGACAGCGGCCCAGCACCGCAGTGTACGATGTTGAGCACAGAGGTGGATTGGCAAGCAACTTTTTCAGCATCACAAGGAGGGGCGGCATGACCGAGAGCACCAACGGTCTATTGAGTGCAGGCACAGTCGAAGAAATCCGCGAGCGCGGCTGTACAGTGATCACAGGCGGCGGGCACACCATCGCCGTCTTCGTCAAAGACGACACTTTCGCTGCGGTAGACAATCGTTGCCCGCACATGGGCTTCCCCCTAGACCGAGGTACCGTCAAAAACGGCATCCTCACCTGCCACTGGCACCACGCCCGGTTCGACCTCGCAAGCGGCGGGACCTTCGATCCCTTCGCAGATGATGTCCGATCCTTCCCCGTGACCGTCGTCGGCGACACCGTTTATGTAGACCCGAATCCACCGGAACAGGATCCCGTCAAGCGATGGTCGAAACGCCTAAACGAGGGCATGGAAGACAATATCCGCTTAGTCATCGCCAAGTCGGTGCTGGGACTCAACTCATCGCCGGCCGACTACCGGACACCCTTGACGATCGGGGCCCTATTCGGTACGACGTATTCCAACGACGGCTGGGGTCCCGCCCTCAGCATGCTCACCAGCACCGCCAACTTTGTACATCTCCTGCAACCCGATGATCGACCTCTTGCGCTTTACCAAGGTCTGCGGCAGGTAGCCGCTGAGTGTGCCGGCCAACCCCCACGTTTCATCGTGGAACCGCTTCCTACAGGCGAAACTCGGCCCGAAGTCTTCAAGCAATGGTTCCGAGACTTCATCGAGGTCCGAGACACCGACGGTGCCGAACGCGTACTAAGGACCGCCATAGATCTAGGTCTACCCAAACACGAAATCCACAACATCATCTTCGCCGCCGCAACGGACCGCATCTACATCGACGCCGGACACATAGTCGACTTCTGCAACAAAGCCTTCGAACTGCTCGACCACATCGGATGGGAGCACGCCGCACAAGTCCTCACCTCCCTTGTCCGTGGCATGGCCACCGCCCGCCGCAGCGAAGAGCTCAACTCTTGGCGGAACCCGATCGACCTCGTTTCGTTAGTCTGGGAAGCCCGCAACGCGCTACCGAAACTGTGGGAACAAAGTGCGAGCGGCCGAGGCACGTGGACCGACCACGATAACCTCCCCGAAACGATCCTCGCCGACGATCCCCACATAACAATCGCGTCTATCAACGAGGCCATCCGGAACGGCGCAACCGCCGAGCAACTCGGCGGCAAGGTTGCCTACGCAGCATTCCTCCGCATGGCGCGATTCCACACATCGAACGAATTCGGAGATTGGGACACCGTCCACAACACGCTAACTGCCGCCAACGCGCTGCATCAAGCCCTCAAACGCGCACCGTCTGTAGAACTCGTACGCGCCGTTTACGACACCGCGATGAGCATCTACCTCGACCGCTTCCTCAACATGCCGCCACAACGCATTCCCGTTCCTTCTTCAAACGGAGTGACCAACGAGATACCTCAGCGTCTGCTCGACGCCATGAACTCTCAACAGCGGGTTGAGCAATCCGCAAGGCTCGTCACCGACTTCGTCGCGAACGCTTCAGAGCCGGATGACATCATGCCCACGCTCGCCCATGCGATGCTCCGCGAAGACTCCTCGTTCCACCATTTCCAGATCGTCGACGCCGCAATCAAGCAGTACCAGCACCGAAAACCCAACCATTCCGCCCGCCACTCACTAGTCGCAATGGCACGATTCCTAGCAGCACACTATCCAACACCCAGATCGGTCAACCAGACCTACAACATCGCCGTCCGCCTCCAACGCGGGGACGAGATTTTCAGTGAAGGCTAGATAGCTTATCAAAACAGCCAAAAGTATCGGATTTGAGCCGGTTCGTTCACAACGAAAAGAAAATTCACGAAATTCGTAGTTTTCTGCTAACCTGATACCCGATTCGACCGTAGCATGTCGGGGCGCGGTCATCGTCACTCGTATCTCCCGACGTTAGTAACAGGCAAGGTGGGTTGGCAATGTCAGACACTGTTCAGTTGATAACCGCGTTCTCGGGTCTCACAGTCGCAGTAGGCGCGCTCATAATCTCAATCGGCGTGCTGTATCTCGTGATGAAACTTGGAGATGCCATCGGGTCGCAGGCCGACGACGACTAAGACGAGCAAGTTCGTCTCAACAACCATCACGGCATTAGAGCGCACGATCCCTACTGCTTGGATCCCGTGTGCCCCGTAACTTCTGCCAACAGATCGAAAAAGCCCCGCTTTCTTGACGTGTTGATGCCCCAGTTGACCGGGATGTTCTGGTAGCCGTCTCGATAGTCGCCGAACTCTGATTTACCGCCAGCAGCATCGCCCGGGTCAAAGTACCCCCACGATGCATACTCCGACAGAGCTGAGAGGAAGTTGTTCTTTGGCTTATCGAAGTCAAAGTGGTCGTCTTCGGTGAAGAGTATCGGTTTGGGAGAGTAACTCGGCAGTGCGCGGGTTTCCACGACCATCTGAGCAATCCGCGACGGTTCCGTCACGCTGTTGCCGTGCACCATGATGTAGTCCGAAACATCCACGACATCATCATCCGGCACGCGGCCGCCGCCGTAGGACGTACCCACCAGCAAACGTCGACCATGGATTCCGGCTTCCGCCGGAATGACGTGAGATTTCGCTCGTTCGATCAGTTCGGCTACTCGATGCGGCTGCATAATCTCGTGCTCGTACCGCAGGATGTTTGCTTCGTTGTTGATCTCGATCAACACGTTTTCGAAGCCCTTCTCCAACACCCAACGCGTGGCATCGTCGACGGCGCGACACACCGCAGCTTCATCCTCTAGCCGCTCATCTTGGCCGAAGTAGAAATACCCCAAAATAACCACCATGCCCAAGCGGTCACAAGCGGTGATGATCCTCTCGGTCCGATCCTGAAACGCCGCCTTCAACGAACCATCCGGATTGAACGCGGAGTTGTGCCAAGGTTGAGATGCCGGACTAGGCAAACCGGCCCAAACCACATCGTCATCGACCTCGATCCCACGCTCAGCCATGTTCTCACGAAACATCGGCTCCCGGTAATATCCGGTCGGGCTTCCACCTTGCAGATTAACCGTAACCGCCAGCAACCCGCGTGATCTATAGGCTGGCAGCATCGCCACAAACTCATCTGTGTTTCGATCCGCGTCCCATTCGCCAGTATCCGGATAAGCGAACAGCCCTCGCGTCACCGGATTCTCGTCGTCAAACACCGCATTCGTCATGCGGCTGTTCATCAGCAGCCCCTCAACATTCCAACCGCGGTATTTCCGGCCCGTGTAGGTTGCCCGACCATCAATGAGCCAAGCATCTCCTGCGATTGAAATCTGCGCCAACTCAAATCCGCGCTAAGTGGTCAACAAAACTGTGCACATGCACCGCGCGGCGGCGGATCTGCTCTTCGTCCAGCCAATTCTCGTAGAAGTTGATGTGCAATTGATTGGCGGCATCAAATTGGAGCATTAAATTGGGATCCTCGGTCTCGGATTCGAGCCTCGCCATAATCCTGTAGAAATGCGCGTGCGAACCATGTCGCCATTCCCGTCGTTCGGCGAGCGACTTCAAAGCCTGAGCTGTAGCACCCCACAACTTTTCCGAGGCTTGACGCAAATCGCCAGCATTTAGCTCATGCAGCGCTTGATCGTAAAGCGTCGTCGCAGCAGTCCGATATTCCTCTGCCGTAGTCATGGCCCGATTGTACCTTGGCTGCATCCCGAACCCGTTATCTTAAACTTGAAGATTACGCAACCCGCTATGAACTGACACGGCAAATGTCTGAAGCTACAAACACTTTCGACCCCGTCCTACCCGAAGCCGAGATCGACTTTGTCGAGACCGAAAAGAAGTGGCTCGAGCAATGGAACATCCCGAACGAAGACGGGCAGACCATCATCGACCGTTACCTCGCGCGCAACAACGACGCCAAACAGAACTACTCGTTCATCGACGGTCCAATCACCGCCAATAATCCCATGGG
>DAOUJE010000125.1:0-24930 GCA_034423055.1 Dehalococcoidia bacterium
CGCGTCCACGGAGAGGGGGGTGGGGGGGGGGGGGGGGGGGGGAGTAACAGACATGACCAGCCCCAGCAGGCGGCGCGGCACGGTAAGGGTTGAGGAGAAGGCGGAGGCAAGGCTCATGGAATCAATCCCCCTATATCACGTGGTTTGGTGCGTCGGATATTCTCCGAATTACGAACATGATACCACTACAGGATGCACTCGTTCGTCAAGATGCCGATCAATTATGCACTTGACACGCCAGAGGATTGAGGCCAACCCTATTGGCTGGAACTGTTCTGTTCGCCGTTACGTCGCCTGAAGAGCGGTACAACAGCCGCAACAGCATTTGGACCCACGCCCGCTACGATGAGGATGTAACCCGCGATGGCGTGATTGTTCAAAAGCAAGTAGGCCCCTAATGCCACCAGGATCAACATGATCGCCCATCTGACAATCTGCGACCACATTTGGATCCAGACTACTAAGCGAACACGTTTCTCATCCACCGATCTGGCATGTGCCATCATTGCAATCGATTCATCTAAAAGGCTCTTCGCGGAACCGGGCACGACATCCTCAAACCCGCGTAACATCTGAGGGTTAGGAACAGGGCCTTCATACATCTCGGCTATAGAGATGTCGGCACTTGATTCAGGTTGAGGTTTGACGGAGTTCTGCCTGGCCACTCTGCAACCTTTCCATCAGACGTTCCCTATCGTCTTCGGACATTGCCTTGATGTATTGCTCCATAACGCAGTTCATCACGTTGCCCATGAACCTCCAACTGCCGGCCCACAGGTTGACGAAATCGTTTTTGTCGGCAACAGGGGGTGAGAGCGCGTCGTTGATGTCGTCGACGGTCCAGTATTCCATCTCGATGCTATCCAGCAAGGCGTCGAAAATGCTGCCGCTCAGATGATGGTCGCTCCGCGAGGAATAAACAGGCAACGCGTGCTCATATCTGCAATCGATTGCAGAAGCGCGTCCAACGACTCTTTCAGGCGCGGTCATCAAACCTACAACATCCCGCACGGGATTTTCGGTTTTTGACTGTTCAACAGCAGGTGCGTTCAAGACAATCCGCCTCGGAGATGAGCTATTGCCATTCAGTGCCATTTAGGCCTGCCTTCATTCAAATGTAGAGCATACCTTACACCAGATTCTACGATTTCGTAGAACCGTTCAGTTCAAGACGGGACCGTCGCAGGATTCTCGGCCTCTCGTGAAACATCTCGCGGCAACAAGGTGGACCTAGTGAGCAACCGCCGAGAAGGTTGACGATGACAGCCAAGATTTGTATGATTTATGGTTTAGCAGTTGCAGCGCAACGGCAGTTCGCATAGTCGCGCGAACTAGGAAATCAGTTACGTTGCAAGCCTGACAATTGGAGATCGCGTTGCCGACGCTCAACCAACTGGTAAGAAACCCGCGGAAACGGACTCGCAAAAAGCCGAAGACACCGGCGTTGCGGGCGATCCGCAACTCGTTCACGGGGCGAACCCGCGAACTGCAGAAGGGTTCGCCTCAAAAAGCTGGCGTCTGCTTGCAAGTCCGCACGGTAACCCCGAAGAAGCCGAACTCTGCGCTTCGAAAAGTGGCCCGGGTGCGCCTCTCCAACAACGTCGAAGTCACGGCCTACATCCCCGGCGAGGGACACAATCTGCAAGAGCACTCGGTAGTTCTGATCCGAGGCGGCAGAGTGCGCGACTTGCCCGGTGTCCGGTACCACGTCATTCGTGGAACAAAGGACACGGAGGGAGTCGAGGGCCGAAGGCGCGGACGCAGCAAATATGGGACTCCACGTGGAGTGTAATCGGGGTGGTGGGTATATAATTTGTTGCTGAATTCGTAGCAGTTTGGTCAAGTTGAGATAGCGCGGGTCTCTGATTCGTCGAAATCCGCAACGCCTAATCTGCTGGCAAAAAGTCTATCGATCACGAAATAGCGCTAACGCGCCACGATTTCGAGACCGAGACCGAATTCGTATCGACACCCGGACTGGATAAACATCGTTTCACCAACACGTATCGCAGCAACAGCGAAGCGAACTCAATATGGCAAGAAGACGCAGAGCCGAACGGCGAACCACGCAGCCCGACCCTCGCTATGGTAGCGAGGAGCTTGCGCGGTTCATAAACCGTGTGATGATCGGCGGCAAAAAGAGCACCGCACGTCGCGCGGTCTACGACGCCCTTCACATGCTTGGCGACCGATTGAACATGAACGCCCTGGAGGCTTTCGAACAGGCGATGGCGAATGCCACGCCTCTATTGGAAGTTCGCCCAAGGCGTGTCGGAGGTGCGACGTACCAGGTGCCGAATGAGGTTCGCCCCGAAAGGCGTGAAGCATTGGCTCAGCGATGGCTAGTCGCCGCAGCGCGATCACGCAAAGGCCAGCCAATCGCGCGGAAACTGTTCACGGAATTGTTGGACGCCGCCAACAACACCGGTGCGGCGGTACGGCGAAAAGACGAGTTGCAGAGAATGGCTGAAGCTAACCGGGCCTACGCCCACTTCAGGTGGTAAATGGAGATTGCTAGCGCCGATCGATGGATCGGCGAGTAACAGACGGATAGGAAATCAAGACGAGTCGCTCGGAAGCGCGAAAGCTCGTGAGTTTTGAGTTTGAACGTCGGCGACTGTTGGCCCTGAAATCTGGCATCGAGAGGCAATGACCACGAAATTGAAAAACCCAGCCACTTCTGAAACCGCTACGTACTCTGGCGGAGATGACCTCCGAAAACTGCGCAACACCGGTTTTATCGCGCACGTCGACGCCGGAAAGACAACTGTAAGCGAGAGTGTTCTCTACTTCACGGGCGAAACATACAAGATCGGACGCGTAGACGACGGCACCGCACTCTTGGACTACATGCCCCAAGAACGCGAACGAGGCATCACCATCACGGCGGCAGCCCAGAACGTCTTGTGGCAAGACCATCAGATAAACATCATTGACACCCCCGGACACGTCGATTTCACCGCCGAGGTAGAGCGCAGCCTTCGAGTATTGGACGGCGTGACCGTCGTGCTCGACTCTGTCGCTGGCGTCCAGGCCCAGTCGTTGACCGTTTGGCGACAGGCTGACAAGCACCATGTCCCGAGGATCGTGTTCGTCAACAAGATGGACCGCATCGGTGCGAATTTCGAATACGCGGTGTCGACGCTGACGAATCGCCTATACGCGAACGCAGTCCCGATACAGATACCGATCGGACAAGAAGCCGATTTCCAAGGCGTGATCGATCTAGTTGAGATGCGGGCTTACTACTACGAGTGGACCGATCCTTCTGCAGAGGTCGACAGAAGCGGACGGCT
This sequence comes from Dehalococcoidia bacterium, assembly GCA_034423055.1. Classification (GTDB taxonomy): domain Bacteria; phylum Chloroflexota; class Dehalococcoidia; order Lucifugimonadales; family Lucifugimonadaceae; genus Bin127. The sequence continues at coordinate 3,297 of DAOUJE010000125.1, forward strand.
CGAACCTCGTGAGGCCGACGTTCCTGCTGATTTCCTTGAACAAGCCAACGCCGCCCGGGAAGAACTCGTGGCGAAGGTTGCCGAATTCGACGACGATCTCGCTGAGCTCTACTTGATGGGCGAAGATGTGCCCGCAGACGTGCTCAAAGCGTCGATCCGCAAGGCGACAATTGAATTGAATATTTTCCCAGTTCTAGCTGGAGCAGCACTTAGGCATCGCGGAACGCACCAACTATTGGATGCGGTATTGGATTATCTGCCATCGCCAATGGATTTGCCGCCGGCCGTCGGTTTCGAACCGCTACATCCTGACAAGCAAATCGAGCGCCACCCGAACAACGACGAACCCCTCAGCGCACTCGCGTTCAAGGTCATATCTGACGAACACGCTGGACGTCTGATTTTCTTGCGTGTCTACTCCGGCATCCTAAAGCGAGGAATGTCGGTCTACAACCCGTCAACTCGCGGTCGCGAGCGCATCGGCCGTCTACTTCGAATGCGCGCCGATGTTCGTGAACCTGTCGACGAGGCCGGAGCGGGCGAAATCGTAGCCGCGATCGGCCTGAAATCTACCAAGACTGGTCACACCCTTTGCGCTGTCAACGCGCCGGTGGCGATGGCGCAGATCGATTTCCCCGAACCAGTGCTGTCGATCTCGATAGAGCCCGAAAGCCGCAACGATAAGGACAAGCTAACAGCGACGTTGATGAAGCTGGTGGACGAAGACCCGACGTTGATACTCTCCACTGATGACGAGAGCGGGCAACTCCTGCTTGCCGGCATGGGAGAGTTGCACCTCGAGATTATCCTCGACCGCATGAAGATCGAGTACGGCGTTTCCTGCAACCGAGGCCGACCAAGAGTGGCGTATCGCGAAACAATCGGAGCCATCGCCGAAGCGGAAGGACGTTTTGTTCGCCAGACTGGTGGACGCGGTCAATACGGTGTCTGTTCGCTGCGTATCGAACCTTTGCCGCGTGGCTCTGGTCTCGAATTTGAGAGCGAGATCACTGGCGCGACGCTCAGCACTGAGTGGTACTCCGCAATCGAAAAGGGTTTCCGAGAAGCCGCCGCTTCAGGTGTCGTCGCTGGATATCCGGTAGTCGACGTCAAAGCGGTTCTCACAGACGGTGCTCAACACGACACCGACTCGTCTGAACTCGCATTCCAGATCGCCGGTTCATTGGCTTTCAAGGCCGCGATGCACAAAGGTTCCCCACAGATTCTCGAACCGATCATGCGGCAAGAAGTCGTTATGCCAGCCGAGATGCTGGGGACCGTCATTGGGGATCTGAACTCGCGCCGTGCCAAGATCCAATCGATGGAGACTGTGGAGCCCAAACCCGGACAAGCGGGAATCGGGAGCGTCATGGCGTATGTTCCGCTATCCGAGACTTTCAACTACTCTACGGACCTTCGTTCGCTGACATCGGGCTTCGGCGATTTCAACATGGAGTTGGATCACTACGGTGTAATGCCGAAGCATGTTTTGGAAGCTTTGGAGAGATAGGCAAAATTACCATGGCGACTGGCAAGATGCGAATAAGCCTTCGAGGCTACGATGCCCCGTTGTTGGAGCAGGCTACCGAGCAGATTCTAGACGCTGCGACTCGGACGGGCGCGCAGATTTCAGGTCCGGTGCCGATGCCTACTCGCCGCCGTCGTTTCACGGTGATCCGATCACCGCACATAACCAAAGATTCACGCGAACATTTTGAACTTTGGCTCCACAAGCGACTAGTCGACATCGTCGAACCGAGTTCCAAGACGATGGACGTGCTCCAGCGATTGAACGTCCCGAATGGCGTGGAGGTTAGCGTAAAGGTAATTCAATAGAGCCGCAGCGACCCTAACAGGGCGCTCGGCTTTTTGATCTGAACGGCTTGAGATGACGACGCAAGAACAAGAAATAGTTGACGGAAAGTCGGCACTCGCGGACGACATCGCCGTTCCCGAAGCGCCTCAAACCATGCCCGGATTGCTCGGTCGCAAAATCGGCATGACGACCGTCTATAACGACGCGGGACACGCCAGCGCAGTGACGATGGTCGAGGTCGGTCCATGCATCGTTACGCAGGTTAAAACTGAGCAACGCGACGGCTATCAGGCTGTGCAGGTCGGATTCATGCGGGCTAAAAAGGTCAACATGCCGATGAGCGGTCATTTCGAACGAGCGAACGGTAGCTATCGATACGTGCAGGAGTTTAAGGTCTCGGACCTTGGCGAATACGAAGTTGGCCAAGAAATTCGGGCTAACGTGTTCTCCGAGGGAGATGCCATCAAGGTGACCGGAACTTCGAAGGGCAAGGGCTTCCAAGGCGGAGTCAAGCGTCACGGCTTCGCAGGCGGGCCAAAGACTCACGGTCAGTCTGATCGGCATCGAGCCCCCGGATCCGTAGGCGCAGGAACCTTCCCCGGACGGGTATGGCCTGGCACACGCATGGCTGGGCACATGGGCGATCGCACCGTGACCACGCGTGGATTGGAAGTAGCTGGCGTAGACGCCGGTGAGAATTACATATTGGTCAGAGGCGCTGTTCCGGGTGCTCGCAACAGTCTGGTACGCATCGAAAAGCAGGGTTGAGGCAGATCTGACGATGGAACTATCAGTTAAGAACAGGAACGGCGACGTTGTCGGAAGCGTCGATGTCAGCGACCGTGTTTGGTCCGCTCCGTCGAACGACGCTCTGTTGCAGCAGGTCGTGGTTGCCCAACTCGCCAATCGGCGGCAAGGAACCCATGAAACCAAGACGCGCGGGCAAGTTTCCTACTCTACCCGTAAACTGCGCGCCCAGAAGCACAGTGGCCGAGCCCGCTTAGGTAGCCGCAGATCTCCAACATTAGTCGGCGGTGGCGTCATATTCGGCCCCCACGCGCGGAGCTACAGGCAACGAATCCCGAAAAAAATGCGTCAACAAGCACTCAGAATTGCGTTGAGCGAGAAGGTCCGTGAGGATCGGTTGACGGTACTCGAAGAATTTGATTTGGACGCGCCGAGGACGAAAGACGTTGTCAACCTGATTGATGCGCTATCACTAAGAGGCACGACGCTCTTGGTTGTTGAAGACAACGATCCCGACGTGGTTCTCTCAGCCCGCGGTGCCGAACGCGTCGATGTTATCTACGCCGATGGTCTTAACGCGACCAGTGCAGCCGCGGTGCGAAACATCGTAGCCACGCGTAGCGCGGTTGAGCGCATCGACAGCCTTTGGGACGATGCCAAAGTGCCGGCGGAGGCGGTGCGATGAAGATCGCTAGGACGCTCCAAAGACCGGTAATCACCGAAAAGTCGACGCTGCTCAATGAGCAGAATCGCTACGTGTTCGACGTTGACACCAAGGCCACAAAGTACGATATCGCGCGCGCAGTAGAGTGGGCGTTCGATGTGAAGGTTGTTTCAGTCAGCACCTATCGTCGGCGAGGCAAGATGAAGCGGCGCGGCTTCCGGGAGAAGAAGCGTCCCGATGTCAAGCGCGCGATCGTCACTTTGGCCCCCGGCGACACGATTGTCCTGTTTGAAGGCGCATAGTTTACGGATCCGCAGATATGCCATTGAAAGAACATAAACCCACATCTCCAGGTCGTCGAAACAACATTGTTGACGACTTTTCGGATATCACCAAGAAACGTCCTGAAAAGTCATTGCTCGCACCGATGGTGAAAAAGGGCGGACGTAACAACAAGGGACGCATCACGGTGCGCCGCCGCGGCGGTGGTCACAAGCGCCGATATCGCATGATCGATTTCAAGCGTAACCGATCTGGAGTAGCCGAAGTGCTGGGAATTGAGTACGATCCCAACCGCAGCGCACGAATCGCACTCATCCGATATGAAGACGGAGAGAAATCGTACATCGTAGCGCCGCAAGGGCTCACAGTTGGTCGCAAGGTCGAAGCAGGCCCCGACGCCCCAGATCTGCCTGGCAACGCCAAGCCGTTGATGAGCATCCCGCAGGGAACGATGGTTCACAACATCGAGATGACTCCCGGAAGCGGCGGCCAGTTAGCCAAGGGTGCCGGAACCGGGGCTCAGGTTATGGCGCATGAAGGGTCGTTCATTTTGCTGCGTCTACCTTCGGGTGAGATGCGTCAAGTGCGGCAAGAATGCAGAGCCACTATCGGCGTTGTGTCCAACCCGGACCACAAGAACATCAAACTTGGCAAAGCTGGACGTTCCAGACATCGTGGGAAGCGGCCGAGCGTGCGAGGAACCGCGATGGCCCCCGACGCCCATCCACATGGTGGCGGTGAAGGTCGTTCCGGAATCGGTTTCTCGAAGCCGAAGACCCCATGGGGCAAACCGACCCTCGGTTACCGGACCCGACGCAACAAGCGCACAGACAAGTTCATCCGGCGCCGGCGCTACGAACGCTGATCCATCGGACGTAAACGATTTTGAATCGATAGTCGAGTTAACAGAACATGAGCAGATCGGTAAAAAAGGGCCCATTCGTGGATCCGAAGCTGATGAAAAAAGTCGCCAGGGCGCGGCGTGAGCGGACTCGAGGCGCGATCCGGACATGGGCGCGCGCGTCGACAATCATGCCGGACATGGTAGGTCTGACGTTTGCCGTGCACAACGGCCGGACGTTCGTACCCGTGCTAGTCACTGAAAACATGGTTGGGCACCGATTGGGTGAGTTCGCGGCTACCCGCGTATTCAGATCCCACTCGGGGAACCGCTGAAGGATCGAAGCGATGGCGATCGCAAGAGCTAAAAATGTAGGCGTATCTGTCCACAAGTTGCGACTTGTGATGGACGAGTTGCGCGGCATGAAGGTCGATGACGCTTTAGCCTACCTTCGCTACATGACTACCCCGAGCGCAAGCATCATTTACAAGGTTCTGCACTCGGCCGCCGCGAACGCGGAGAACAACGATTTGCAAGATCGCGAATCTCTGGTAGTTAAGAGGATCGTTGCCGACAAATCGGTAACGATGCGCCGCTTCCGTCCCAAGGCTCGAGGCCGCGCAGGCGCGTTCAACCGGCCGACATCGCACATCACAATTGAGGTAGACGAAGAGTAAGCGCATCTGCTAGCTCCTGACGATTGGAAAATCAATGGGACAGAAGACACATCCGATAGGTTTCCGCCTCGGCGTATCCGCCGAATGGCGTTCTAACTGGTTCGCCGGCAAACCCGAGGGTTATCGCGAATTGGTCCAAGAGGACTACAGGATCCGACAAATCGTCGCTGAAGAATACCAAAGCGAAGGTGCGATTTCACGTGTTGACATTGACCGTGGCGGCGGCGATATGAGCATCAACGTGTACACCAGTCGCCCCGGCATCGTCATCGGCAGAAACGGGCAGCGGATCGACCGGTTGCGGCACGTCATCGAGCGTTCCACTGGACGACGCGTCAGGATTTCGGCGGACGAGATCAAGGTTCCCGAACTTGATGCCAAGCTCGTTGGGCAAAGCCTGGCCGAACAGTTGGAGCGACGCATCCCTTACCGGCGTGCTGTACGCATGTCGATGCAACGAACAATGGACTCCGGTGCCGAAGGCATCAAAGTCGTGGTTTCCGGTCGGCTAGGCGGAGCAGAGATCGCACGAGTTGACAAGCAAATGGAAGGTCGAGTTCCTTTGCACACGCTGCGCGCCAAGATCGACTTCGCGATCTCGGAAGCCCACACCACGTTCGGCGTTATCGGAATCAAGGTCTGGGTCTTCACGGGAGACATGCCGACCGATGGCCGGGCGCAACGAACTACAGGAAATACCGGAGTTTCGCCGATTGGCCTGGGGCGCGCTCAAAGGCACCGAAGATAGAGGATGTCCGATCGTTGCCAAGCGATTGGATAGTTGAGGCCCACCACAGATGCTACAGCCAAGAAGAACAAAATTCCGCAAACAGCAACGCGGCAAGATGAGCGGCGTTGCGAATCGTGGCAGCAAGCTCGCTTTCGGGGACTTCGGTCTCAAAGCAATGGAGGCAAGCTGGATCACCTCGAGGCAAATCGAGTCCGGACGACGCGCCATAACGGGTTACGTCCAGCGTGGCGGTCAAGTGTGGATTCGGATATTCCCAGACAAGCCAGTGTCGTCGAGACCAGCCGAAACCCGCATGGGTGGTGGCAAAGGCGCGATCGATCACTGGGTAGCACCGGTTCGCCGCGGCCGGATCATGTACGAAATTGCTGACGTGTCAGAAGAAGCTGCTCGGGAGGCTTTGCGTCGCGCAGGCGCCAAGCTGCCCGTGCCGGTGAAGATAGTTTCGCGAGCCGACGAACTCTAGGTTACGCGGGAATTTCCAACTCCCCAAGGTACTTATCAAATGCACATCTCAGAGGTCAGAGAGCTTAACAGCAACGAGCTTTGGCGCGAGTTGCAAGAACAGGAACGCTCATTGATGAATCTGCGTTTCCAGAAAACGACGCGCCAATTGACGAATACGAACGCGCTGCGCGACACGCGTCGCAACATTGCACGTATCCACACCGTGATCAGAGAACGGCAAATTGTAGAACAGCTGGGACTCGGCGAGGATTCATCGTAACCACATCCGAATGCGAGATTTGTCGCATTTTTGAGGACATCAAATAGATGGCAGGACAACGTAAGACGCGCACCGGTACGGTGATCCGCGACAAAAACGACAAAACTATAGTCGTCGCTTACTCATGGTCGCAACGTCACCGCGTGTACAAGCGAAACCGTCGCCGTATCACCAAATTCGTGGCACACGACGAACATAACGAGGCTTCTGTGGGCGACCGCGTGATCATTGAAGAGCACCGGCCCTTGTCCAAGACGAAGCGATGGCGTCTGCGACAGGTCGTTGAGCAGGTGGAGGTCGTTGATCCCGTCGATTCGCCTGAAGAGATCGATCAGCAAGACACCACAATTGGAGACGGGCAATGATACAGCGAGAGTCACGCCTTCGGGTGGCCGATAACTCGGGTGCCCGAGAAGTGCTTTGCATAAACATGACCGGTGCCAGCAACCGCCGATACGCAGGTCTAGGCGACATCATCACGTGTTCGGTCAAAGATGCTCAACCCGGCGGCACCGTGGGAATGCACGAAGTAGTCAAAGCCGTCATCGTTCGAACCACCAAGGAGTATCGCCGCTTCGACGGTTCCTACATCAAGTTCGACGACAACGCCTGCGTGATCGTCGCCGAAGACGGCAACCCACGCGGCACACGCATATTTGGCCCAGTTGCCCGCGAGTTGCGAGAACGCGAATTCAACCGCATCGTCTCGCTGGCGCCGGAAGTTCTGTAATCGAAAGAAAATGCCTAACAAGATCAAAAGAGGGGACACCGTTCTTGTGGTGTCCGGCAAAGACAAAGGCGCTCGAGGAGAAGTGATTCACGTCGACTTAAAGAAGCAGCGCGTCTTTGTTGAAGGCGTAAACATGGTCAAGCGCCACATGGGACGTCGTCGGGGTGTGATACAAACCGGGATCGTCGAAGGTGAGGCTTCCATTCACATCTCCAATGTCGTTCTTGTCGACGCTGACACCGGTGAGGTTGGACGCGTGCGATGGCGGGAGCTCGAGGACGGAACCCGGGTTCGAACTGTAAGAGGTGGACGCAATGGCTGAATCTAACGGCAACACGACAATGGACATGCCGCGGTTGCTTTCGCTTTACCGCTCGGACGCAGTGCCGGTATTGACGCGCGAGTTCGGATACACGAACCCGTTGCAGCTCCCAAATCTGGAAAAGATCATCGTTAATATCGGGCTTGGCGAGGCTATCGACAACTCCAACGCCATCGATGCCGCGGCTGGCGACTTGGCGACAATCACTGGTCAAAAGCCAATCGTGAACCGCGCCAAAAAATCGATCGCGAACTTCAAGTTGCGCGAAGGTATGCCTGTCGGCGCGTCGGTAACGTTGCGATCTCACCGTATGTGGCAGTTCTACGACCGCTTGGTCAACGTAGCGCTGCCTCGTGTAAGGGACTTCCGGGGCACTAACCGCGACTCGTTCGATGGCAACGGCAACTACAGCATGGGACTGACCGAGCAGGTTGTGTTCCCTGAGATTGACTACAATCGAATAGACCGGTTGCGCGGGCTTCAAGTGGTGATTGTCACAACCGCCCGCACCGACGAGGAAGGTCGCAGGTTGCTCGAATTGCTGGGCATGCCTTTTGCGACGAGACGTTGAACTGCCTCCTAACGTGAAACCCGAATTCAGAATCAACACGGATAGAAAAGACCTGAAGATATGGCTCGCAAGGCGATAATCGAACGAGAAAAGAAGCGTGCGCTCCTCGTTGAGAAGTACGCCCAACGACGCGCGGAACTCAAGCGCTTGGCAAACGATTCCCAACGATCATTTGAAGAACAGATGGAAGCTCGGCGCCGATTGCACTTGCTGCCGAAGAACTCCAGCCACGTCCGTCAGCGAAACCGGTGCTTCGCGACCGGACGTCCGCGCGGATACATCAGATTCTTCGGAATGTGCAGAATAGTGTTCCGCGAACAAGCCTTGCTCGGAAATCTGCCGGGCATCCGCAAAGCCAGCCTGTAGACACCGAACTCGACTCGGAAAAGAGAATCAACAGACCTAAAAATGCCAGTTACTGACCCCATATCAGACATGCTGACGCGCATCCGCAACGCGGTGATGTCGCATCACGAGACTGTAAAGATCCCCCATTCGCAGATGAAGCGATCGTTGCTTCGTTTGATGCGTGACGAGGGTTTCATATCCAACGTGCAAACGCACCGCGACGGCGTCAAGGCCGACTTCGAAGTCACTTTGCGCTACTACGACGACAACGACGAATCGGTCATCACCGGTTTGAAACGCGTCAGCAAGCCAGGCCGCCGCATCTATGTGGGCAAGAACGAAATCCCGCGCTACTTTGGCGGACGTGGAGTCGCATTCATGTCCACATCGAAAGGCGTGATGACCTCGGACCAGGCGCGACGTTCGGGTGTTGGTGGCGAGTTGCTGTTCTACGTCTGGTGATTTGAGCAGGCCAAGTAATCCAAACGGAAAAGATCGAAGTGTCCAGAGTAGGTAATAATCCGATTACGTTGCCAAGCGGCGTTGACGTAAAAGTCAACGGTGACACGGTGACGGTTAAAGGCAAGCTAGGCGAACTGAGCCAGAAACTGCACCGCGGTATCAAAGCCGAAGTGAACGGTTCTGAGGTCGTGATTACACGTTCCAACGAAACCAGTGAGCAGAAGTCGTTGCATGGCCTGTCACGCAGTCTGGTCAACAATATGGTCCAAGGCGTCAACGAAGGTTTCAGCAAGCGCCTAGTCATGTACGGCACTGGATATCGTGCATCGCAGAAGGGCAAGGGCTTGGAACTGCTCGCCGGTTACTCGCACCCCGTAGAAATCCAACCCATAGGAAATAACGTTCTTGGGGTCGAAGGCAACACCATAATCACCGTCACGGGGCCAGACAAGCAAGAAGTCGGTCAACAGGCGGCGAACATCCGCTCCGTCCGCAAACCGAGCCGCTTCCAGAGCAAAGCGGGGCGGATTCCGCTGTTTGGAATCGCTTACCAAGGCGAGGAACTGCGATTGCGCGTCGGCAAGACCGTCGCAGGTGTGGGAGCGTAATCGACAAATGGCTAACAGGAAATTTGACCAACGACCTCGTTGGATCCGGCATCGTCGAGTACGCCGTCGTGTTATCGGCGGTGGCGACAGGCCGCGACTTTCGGTGTTCCGAAGCAACAAACAGATATACGCCCAAATCATCGATGACGCTGCTGGACACACGCTTGCCAGCGCTTCGTCCATCGAAACCCAATCCGACGGCGGAAAGACCGACGCTGCAAAGAGCGTTGGTGCCGCCGTTGCCAAACGCGCCTTGGAACAAGGTGTGGACAAAGTAGTGTTCGACCGAGGCGGGTACCAGTATCACGGACGCGTGAAGGCGTTGGCTGATGCCGCCCGTGCGGAGGGGCTTAATTTCTAACCATGGTGACGCAATCCGAAACATCGCGCGAATCACGCTCAGACGGGAACCGTCGCGGCAGACCGCGCCGGAGACCACGCCGAGAAGAAGCGTCTGACAGACCCGAGCTTTTCGAGCGAGCAGTGAAAATCCGACGCGTATCGAAGGTCGTCAAGGGCGGTCGAAATCTATCGTTCAGCGCCATGATGGTCGTCGGCGATTTCAACGGACGCGTCGGAGCCGCGCTCGGCAAAGCCGCATCCGTGCCAGACGCAGTCCGCAAAGGTCGCCAAAACGCCGAACGCGCGATGCAACCGATCGTCACCAAAGAAGGCACGATCCCGCACGAAGTCTTCGCGAAGTATGGAAGCGCGAAAGTTCTGCTGTTGCCAGCAGCTCCCGGAACCGGTGTTATCGCTGGTGGCGGTGTGCGCGCTGTAATCGAAGCCGCAGGTATCCAAGACGTGCTCTCAAAGACATACGGCGGCAACAACCCGGTCAACTCCGTCAGAGCCACACTCAAAGCTCTTTCGATGCTTCGAGACCCGCAAACTGAGCGCGCGCGACGACTCGGTCTCACAGGAGTCCACACGCCGACGGTAAGTGCTCAGACCGACGGATCCGAATCGGAAAACGATTCGCCGGCCGAGGAGCAATCGACTGATGATACCGCGGCCGTTGAATCTTCAACCGAGGATTCCGCTGAAGCCCCCGAAAGTGGGCAGTCCTGATGAGTGAAATACGCATCAAGCAAGTTCGCAGCGAGATCGGATCGATCCCAAAGCACCGGGCTACTTTGAAGGCGCTCGGTCTGAAACGCATCAACCACGAGGTCACGCAACGCGACACTGTACAGATCCGCGGGATGGTGAAAAAGGTTTCACATCTAGTCGAGATTGTCACCTGAGAAACTGACGAGTTAGCGAAATGCCAGGATTGCATCAACTAAAACCCGCCGCAGGTTCCCGTCGAAAGCGCAAGCGCGTCGGCCGCGGCGACGGCAGCAACCGAGGTTCATACTCAGGGCGCGGCAGCAAAGGTCAGCTCCAAACCGGCAAGGTGCCGTTCCTCTTCGAGGGCGGTCAACAGCGTTTGGTAAAGAGACTGCCATTCATGCGCGGGTTCACCAACAACTTCCGTGTCGACTACACGCCAGTAAATGTTGGCAGCCTGAACGCGTTCGACGACGACGCACAGGTCGGTACCGACCAACTCGTTGCTACCCGGCTGGTTCGCCATGCCGACGCTCGAGTCAAACTCCTCGGAGATGGCGAGATCGAGAAAAGCATCCATATTTCAGTACATGCTTGCTCAGCCAGCGCGCGAGCCAAGGTCGAGGCGGCGGGCGGTAGCGTCATGCTCCTCGATGCACCTGAAACGGCCGAAGAAGATGGTTCGAGCGAATAGTCAGAACCGGACGGTATCTTAACAAATGCAGACTACCGGGGCCCAGACCGGACGCCAATCCGCACTGCCAGCGCTGTTCCGCGCGGTAGTCGATTCTTGGCGTGTTCCTGATCTGCGCTTCCGAATCCTTTTCACGCTTGGCATCTTGGTCGCCTTCCGGTTCTTGGCTCACGTCCCGAACCCAGGCGTTGATCTGGAACTACTTGAACGAGCCTTTGAGGCCAACCCGGTGTTCGGAGTCTTGGATCTCTTCAGCGGCGGCGCGTTGAGCCAGCTCAGCATCGCGGCGATGGGTGTCTACCCGTACATCACCGCATCGATTATTTTGCAGGTGCTCACTCCCGTCATCCCTCAACTCCGCGAACTGTCGCGTGAAGGTGGAGAAGCCGGGCGTCGAACACTCAACCGCTACACCCACTATCTCACCGTGCCGTTGGCCATCCTCCAAGGTTGGGCGTTGCTCAACACGCTCGAGTTGCAAGGTGCAATCACCGGCATCGGATTGGGCGGCGACGATGCGATGAACACCGTTACCATCATCCTCTGCATGACCGCCACGACGATGCTGTTGGTATGGATGGGTGAGATCGTAACCGAAAAAGGCATCGGTAACGGAATATCGCTGATCATCTTTGCAGGTATCGTCGCCTCACTGCCACAAACCGCGGGCCAGATGTGGGCGCTTAGAGACCAGGCATTCCAAGTCTCAATGCTGATCGCAATGATGCTGATCATCATCTTCGTGGTAGTAATCTTCAACGAAGCCCAGCGCCGAGTTCCCGTCCAGTACGGTCGAAGCGTTTTCCGCGGTGGCCAGATGTATCGACAGACCGGAGCATCGTTCATTCCATTGCGCGTCAACGCCGCCGGCATGATCCCGCTCATCTTCGCATTCTCGATCGTGACCCTGCCTGCAACCATCGCGACCTACCTCGCAGACCCCGGCAGCAGCAGCTTCACCGCCCAAGCCGCGGCGTGGGTTACCCGTACTTTGACATTCACCAGCGACCCGTATTGGTTGCTCATTTTCGTCCTGACCGTCGGATTCACATTCTTCTACGCGTTAGTAGTGCACAACCAACAGAACCTCGCGGAGAACCTCCAGAGAAACGGCGGGTTCGTCCCGGGAATACGCCCGGGACAACCGACGCGCGACTACCTGATGCGAATCGTGTTACGCATCACTTGGGGTGGCGCGATATTCCTCGGAGTTATCGCCATCACACCGTGGATCGCAAATCTGATAACTAACCTCGAAGCGTCTCTAACGCTTATCCAGAGCACCAGCATGATCATCATGGTCGGCGTCGCACTTGACACGATGCGCCAACTTGAAGCGCAGCTGATGATGCGCAACTACGAGGGCTTCGTAAGGTCGTGACGTTCGCGGACCGGCAAGTTTATACGGCAGACGGGCGTTGAGATGCGGATCGTATTTCTAGGACCGCCCGGCGCAGGCAAGGGAACCCAAGCTGGAATGTTGACCAGTGAACTCGGATACGTCCATCTGTCCACCGGCGACATGATCCGCGATGAAATGAGCCGCGGGACTGAGCTTGGAAAGTTCGCCAAGACCTTCTATGACAAAGGCGATCTAGTGCCAGACGAGACGGTCATTGACATGATCAAAGAACGTTTGGCCGGAGCCGAGAACGTCATCCTCGACGGCTTCCCGCGCACTGTGCCGCAAGCCGCTTCGCTTGATGACCAGTTGTACAGAATCGGGGTTGCTCTCGACAAGGTAGTCTATTTCAGCGTTGATATTGACGAGTTGATAGACCGATTGGAGAAACGTCGTGACATTGAGGGGCGCGTGGATGACGAGCCGGAAGCGATCAGACACCGCATGGATGTGTATGACCGCGAAACCGCGCCCGTCGTTGACTACTACCGTGATGGCGACCGAGTCATCCAAATCGATGCGCTCGGAACCATCGATGAAGTCCGTGACCGGCTGATAGGCGCGCTGAAATAAGGCACGCTGCCCATGACGATCCGACGAAAAGAGTCCGTTCGGTTACAATTGCGATTGAAGTTGCGTTTTGATAGATAGTCTTACGAACAACCAGGATACGGCTCGCCGTATCGCGCTCAAAAGCAAGCGCGAACTCGATGCAATGCGATCCGCGGGTCGTATCGTCGCGGTGGCGTTGGATAATGTGTTCGACGCGCTGGAGCCTGGAATAACCACTGCTGAACTTGACGACATCGCTCGGCGCACCATTCGCGCCGAAGGAGCGAAGCCTGCGTTTTTGGGACTTTACGGCTTTCCTGGGGTAGCCTGCATCTCGATCAATGCCGAGATCGTCCACGGCATCCCAAGTGAACGTGTAGTGTCCGATGGCGATCTGGTAAGCGTCGATTGCGGTGCCATTGTCGATGGGTTCTACAGCGATCACGCGCGTACAGCCGTTGCCGGCGATAATGCCGATGACGAGCGTTCACGACTGGTTGAAGTTTGCCGAGAATCCTTAGAGCAGGGCATCCAGCAATGCGTGCCGCACAATCGGGTTGGCGACATCTCCAACGCGATTGAGCAGTTCATTCGTGATGCTGACTTCGAACTGGTACGCGAGTACGTAGGTCACGGTGTCGGACGTGAGTTGCACGAGGCACCGCCAGTGCCGAACATTGGCAACGCGGGGACCGGCCCCTTGCTGATGGAGGGTATGACGATAGCTATCGAACCGATGATAATGTCGGGTTCTTGGGAGACCAAGATCCTTGACGATGGATGGACTGTCGCTACCGCGGACGGCTCGCTATCTGCACACTTTGAACATACCGTGGCGATCACCGCCGATGGACCGGAGATCCTGACATCCGCCCGAATCGGTTGATCCCAATACGCTGGATTGGTGCAAACATGCCCAAAAAAGAAGCCATAGAAGTACAAGGCACCGTTACGGAAGCGCATCCAAACGCGTATTTTCGCGTGCGACTCCCTAACGACCATGTGGTCCTCGCACACGCATCTGGGAGGATCCGAAAGAATTACATCCGCATCTTGCCTGGCGACAACGTCATGGTGGAACTCTCACCATACGACCTGACGCGCGGCAGGATCACCTACCGATTCCGCTAGAACGCGAACGAGGTAACGAAATGAAGGTTAGAGCTTCAGTAAAAGCGAAACAACCAGGCAGCCGCGTCGTGCGCCGCAAAGGGCGCGTGTACGTCATCAACAAGCAGAACCCACGCTTCAAGCAGCGTCAAGGTTAAGAACCTGAGGAGCATCGCAATGGCAATCATCGCAGGAGTAAACATCCCCGACAACCTTCGGGTGGTCATCGGCCTCACATCGATCTACGGCATCGGACGCAGACGCGCGGCCGAAATAACCGCGAACCTAGGCATCGAAGCCAGCAGCCGTATGCGTGACCTGAGCGACGAAGACTTGGCAAGCATCAGAACCAGCATCGACCGCGCCGGCATCGCGATTGAAGGTGACCTGCGCCGCGAAAATCAAATGAATGTCCGCCGATTGGTAGACATCCAGAGCTACCGAGGCCAGCGCCACCGACGCGGCCTGCCAGTGCGAGGTCAGCGAACAAAGACGAACGCTCGAACCAAGCGCGGACGTCGTCAGACCGTCGCAGGCAAGCGCCGAGCACCGTCCCACTAAACCCATAGATGGTCGCTTGACCGCCGTCACATTAACAGGAGCAAAAATCTAGACTATGCCCAGAACCCGACGAAGAAGCAGAGAGCGGAAGTTCGTGCCGCAAGGTCGCGTCTACATCATCGCGACTTTCAACAACACCTTGATCACATTCACCGACCCCAACGGCGACGTGGTTTCACAAAGCAGCTCCGGGGCAATGGGATTCCGCGGATCTCGCAAAAAGACTGCGTTCGCAGCGCAGCGCGCCGGCGAATCGGCTGCCCGAGCGGCGATCACTCACGGAATGCGTACCGTAGATGTGATGGTTAAGGGACCAGGCAATGGTCGCGAATCCGCCATCCGCGCCATCGCTGGTGCCGGTATCCGCGTTAATTCCATCAGCGACCAAACTCCAATACCGCACAACGGCTGCAGACCGCCGAAGAGGCGAAGGGTTTAAGACGACAGGTTGGCGGAATACTCGTTCGTAGCGAACGCCGATCGCAAGAATCGTCGACCAACGAGCAGATTAGCGCCAAAACGATCATCGCGGGTAAAGGCTGAATTTAGAATCAAGAGGTTAGCGTGTAACCGGACATCACCGGTTGACCGTTGGAATCGTGCTTAAAGATCATTCGATTCTCCACGAGAAACAGGGAAGGTAATGGCAAGAAACACAAATCCGGTTTGCAAAATATGCAAGTCGCAGGGAGAGAAGCTCTTTTTGAAGGGCGAACGTTGCTACACGCCCAAATGCGCTGTCGACCGTTCCCGCGATAGTTCCGGACGCCGAACGCCCGGCGGTCCTGCCGGTGCCCAACGTCGCCGACGACGACTCTCGGAACATGGCATCCAGCTTCAACAGAAGCAGAAAGCCCGACACATCTACGGCATCTACGAGAGACAGTTCCGAGGCGTGTTCGACGAAGCTGCCCGACAAACAGGCGTCACCGGTTCCAACCTCCTCAAGCTGTTGGAACGCAGGCTTGACAATGTCGTATACCGATCCGGCTTTGCAACCTCGCGTCCGCAAGCGCGTCAGACCGTCAACCATGGCCACATCGTGGTCAACGGCAAAAAGGTCGATATCCCCTCGTTTATTGTGAAACCCGGCGATGTCGTCGGATGGCGCGAAAAATCGAAAAGCTCCGGCCTCTTCAAAGCCGCTAGCGACAACGTCGGACGTCGCCGCCAAGCCACCAACTGGATCACCGTCGACTCCGATAACTTGACTGCGGCCATCGACTCGGTCCCTGCTGAGGATGACATCGACACGACCATCGACACCAGAATGATCGTCGAGTACTACTCAAGGAGATAGACGAGGAATATGATCAGCGGCATCCGCTCGCCAATCGCAACGACCGTCCAATTCGCGGACGAAGCAGAAGAGTACGTACCTCAACTCGAGGTAGTCGAAGCCAACGAAACGTACGGTAAGTTCCAAATCGCTGGTTTGGAGCGAGGCTGGGGGACGACCTTGGGCAACGGACTCAGGAGGGTTCTCCTCGGCTCAATGCCAGGCACGGCAATAACCTCCGCGCGCATTGTCGGACAGCAACACGAATATGGCTCCGTCCCACACATGCGTGAAGGCATCGGCGAGTTCCTCATCAACGCCAAAGGCATTCGAATACGCGCACGTGCCGAAACGACGCAAAAAGTATTGACGCTTTACGCTTCCGGCGAGGGCGAAGTAGTCGCCGGCGACATCAAACCGCACAGCGTCTTCGAAATCGTGAACCCCGAACACCATTTGGCAACGCTGGACACCGACGATGGTGAATTGGTGGTGACATTCGGTGTCGAGAAGGGCGAAGGCTACCGCGCATTCGATCACGAAGAAACCACTGGCCACGGCATCTTGCCAGTTGACGCCATCTTCACACCGGTATTGAAGGCCAGCTACGAAGTCGAAGGCATGTCCGGTCGACTGTCCGGCAGAGACTTGCTGACAATCGAAATCTGGACCGATCGTACGATCGAGCCGATCGAAGCACTTCACACCGCTGCCGACATCTTCAAATCCAAACTCGACATCATCACCACGCAACCCGAATCCGAAGATCAACCAGATTCAGATGCCGTGTCGGAACTCTTGGATACCGAGATCAAAGACTTGGGTGATCAACTGAGTTCTCGCATCATCAACGCGCTGTCGCGTTACCCGATCAGAACTCTGGGCGAACTGATGCGGTTCACGCCCGAAACCCTAAAGCAAGAAGTTCGTAACTTCGGTGAAGTATCGTTCCGAGAGCTACGTGATTTCATGGTCGAAAAAGAACTGTGGCCGGCTGAAGAAGACGAAGAGCTCGAGTAACCCTTCGCACCCGACCAACCAAATCGGAGTATCTGGACAAAATGCGACACCGCCGATCAGGACGTAAATTCGGAAGGACAACCGCCCAGCGCAAGGCAATGTTCCGTTTGATGGTCACCGATCTGCTTCGTCACGAAGTCATCAAGACCAC
This sequence comes from Dehalococcoidia bacterium, assembly GCA_034423055.1. Lineage (GTDB taxonomy): Bacteria > Chloroflexota > Dehalococcoidia > Lucifugimonadales > Lucifugimonadaceae > Bin127. The sequence continues at coordinate 20,662 of DAOUJE010000125.1, forward strand.
TCACGCCAAGTCCAAAGCAGTGGCCCCGTTGGCCGAAAAGATGCTCACCCACGCCAAGCGTGGCGACCTCCACAACCGACGCCAAGCCGCCGCCTTCATCACCGACAAAGAAGTGTTGTCTAAGGCGTTCGACGAATTGGCTGATCGCTATCGCGATCGAGACGGCGGATACACCCGCATCATCAAACTCGGAAAACGCCAAGGCGATTCCGCCGAAATGGCACTCATCGAACTGGTCGATTAATTTCAACCCTTGCCCTGCGTCGATGAGGGACGCTACCCACAATGCGAACAGCGTTGATTGTCGAGTACGATGGCGCTGATTTCAGCGGGTCCCAGTTTCAGCTAAACGCCCGAACAGTTCAGGGAGAACTGGAAACCGCGGCCGCGACTATCTTCGGAAAGAGCATTGGCCGCATCAACCTCGCAAGTCGCACTGATGCCGGAGTACACGCATGTGGGCAAGTCGCATCGTTGGATGTCGATACTGGTATGCCAGACGAAGAAGTGCGTAGAGCGATGAACGGCAATCTGCCGGCTGATGTATGCGTAAAACTCGTCAGGCGTGCCCCAGACGACTTCGACCCGCGACGCGACGCCGTTGCGCGGGAATACCGATACGCGATCAACGACGGCCCGACACATTCGCCGATCTGCAGGCGCTACGAATACCACGTCAACCGACACTTGGATGTTACGGCTATGGCAGACGCGGCACGAAACTTCATCGGCGTTCACGACTTCGCGTCTTTTGCTGCGAGCACAACACACCCTGTTTCAACGGCGCGGCAGGTGGAAACTGCAACAGTGACTCGCACTTCTACAAATCGGATCGTGTTCGATATCCGGGCAAACGCGTTCGTTCGTCAACAGATTCGGCGCATGGTCGCAGCCCTGATCGCGGTGGGCAACGGATCGAGAAACGAAGAATGGATCGTGTCGTTGATCAACCGTCCCCGCCGAGACTCTGCCTCGCAAAACGCTCCCCCTCACGGCTTGATGCTGGTGCGCGTCGTATACAGCTCCGATCTTTCGTTAGAGGTCGATTGCAATGGCGCGTGATCAACGATCGCGAAATCTAGGATGAAACTTGGACTAATGCAAATTAGAATCGATACGTTATGCCAACCAAATTGAAGCACTACAACCCCAGCGCGTCGGATCTGAATAACCGATGGCGCGTGTTCGACGCCGATGGCAAAGTGCTTGGCCGACTAGCCAGCGAGATCGCCATGGTGTTGATGGGGAAACATCGAGCCGATTACGTCCCTCACATGGCATCGGGAGACTTCGTCATCGTCGTCAACGCAGCCAAAGTCGAGTTGACCGGCCGCAAGGATGAACAGAAGGTTTATCGGCGTCACAGCCAGTACCCCGGCAACCTGAAAGAGATTCCATACTCCCGGATGTTAGAACGCACTCCTGAGCGGATCATCGAACTGGCCGTCAGAGGCATGTTGCCCAAGAACAAGCTTGGACGCAAGATGTTGACCCGATTGAAAGTCTACGCTGGTTCAGAGCATCCCCACTCCGCGCAAGTTATCGGATCTGAGCGCGCCGAGATGCGAGAAGCAGGCCAGCAATAAAAATAAACCAATTGGTTCTAACCGGCTTGGCAGTTAGGCGATGCGATCAATCCGAACATCTTCCAACCTTCGTAATATCCCATGGACTTGCAATCGGCGGACAATTTCATTGGAAACCGAACCGGTCGCCCATGCGTCCAGCCCAAGTCCACGACTGCGAGCCAATCCGTGCGGTGATATAACCGCGTGAGGAGCGCAACTTGACTACCGAAACTGAGAACACCAACAACTACTACTACGGCACTGGTCGACGGAAGACATCCATCGCCCGGGTCCGAGTTTACAACCGGGCAGGCGGCGTGACTGTCAACGGGAAACCGCTGAACGAAGCCATCTCTGTAGATCAATGGTTGTCAGATGCCCTGAAGCCGTTGGTCGTTACCGAACTCACCGGCAAGGTTTCCGTCGTGGCAAAGACACAAGGCGGTGGCGCCCACGGGCAAGCCGTCGCTCTCTCTCACGGGTTGGCGCGAGCTCTGATCGCCTTCGACCCGCAGCTGAGGCCCGTATTGAAAAGCCACAAACTCTTGACTCGCGATCCTAGAATGCGTGAATCGAAGAAGTACGGCCTCAAACGGGCACGCAAAGCACCGCAGTACACCAAACGTTAAATCCCGTTTCTACGTATGTCGTTTTGCCGCGCGATTGCTCGATGCACAAGCCGCGCTGGAATTGAACAATCTTGCATCGGAAACGTAGCATTTCAGCTATGCGGAATCGCACAATCCTCAGTAGGAAGCTATGTATGCCTGTACCCGCGCGCCCAATCATGAGGCGCCTCAGTCTTTGGGGCGTCCTATTAACTTTGTCGGCACTGCTCGCCGTCGGCATGATCGGAATGGAAAAACTCAACAGGGGAGCCGTCGATGCACAAGCTATTGTTCCCCCTGTCTTTCCAGCCATAGTGTTTAACGGAAACGTGACCATCAACGGAGAACAACCAGCCTATACCGGGTTTGAGATAACAGCCCGGATAGGAGACAAATGGGAATCCCCAGCCGTCGTGGTCGGTGGTTTGCCCGACAGGCCCTCGCAATATGCACACCTCATCGTGGCCCCTCCCGAAAATCTGGACCTGATCGGTTCTCAGATCGAGTTTTGGCTCGAAGGACAAGTGCTTTCCACTACCACAAATTGGTACGCCGTGATCAATGAATTTTCTGGCGAGGTCTGTGGCGGTTGCACTTGGACATTCCCGATTCTCCGAGAAGTCGACCTAGACTTCCCGAACCTTCCCGAAGCAACACCCACAGTCACACCCACGTACACTCCTTCGCCTGAGGTTCTCAGACCCGCATTCTTCACCGGCAAGGCGAGAACACCAAAAGGCCCATTGCCCGAAGGATCAGAAATCTACGCCGTAGTCGGATCAGATTTCCGGTCAGCAAACGTACAAGTATTCGGTGGAGATTACTTCATCACTATCGATGTCGTAGACAAGAAGTATCGAGACGCACCAGTCGTGTTCTATCTCATCGATCGAAACGACCCGACAGGCACGCCACGCTTCCTAGAAGCATTGTCGCCCCCAGGCGCATTTGTCGGAGGAGAGCAATTCGAAAACTTCTCGTTGGTCTTCCCCGATCTCTTGCCTACGTTCACACCAACACCCACACCGACGGATACGCCCACGATTACCCCCACGCCGACAGATACCGCGACTCCAACCGAAACCCCCACGCCGGTTCCAACCGCGACGCATACGCCGACACCTACACAGACGTACACGCCGACGCCGACCCATACTCCGACCACCGTGCCAACCAGTACCCCGACACTGACGCCAACGATCACACCGACCGTAGTGCCATCCCCAACGCCAACTGACGTGCCCACGGCAACTGCGACGCCCGAACCGACGCGTACTCCACGCCCAACTACAGCCGCCGGAGAACCGACTAGCGCGGTGGCGACGATTGTGAGGCCAACCCAATTCGTTCCGGGAGTTGGCGTAAACGCGACCCAGACACCACCCGATGGAAACGGAGGGGGCGGATTCTGCAATGCAACGCCCAACCAAAACGGCAGCCTCGAGGCAACGTTGCCGTTCGGGATCGTGGCGCTTCTAAGTGTCTTCGCTTGGCGCATAGCCGCCACGCGTAACAAAGAGGACCACGAACTTGATGCCAAAGATAAGTCTGCCCCGAAGCAGACCTAGTGAGGTAAACCGAATGTACTACTCGACCGAGCGCGGCAACACCGAGAATCAGCGTCCTATTGACACCTCTATGAAGGTCGGATTCCGGAACCGGTTGCGGGCGGGAAGTACCCAAGCTTGGACATTCACATTCGGTTTCCTATTGATAACAGCCATCGCGATGTCTGCCATGATGTTTGGCGCACGCGACGACGCTCAAGCACAGTCGTCCCAGTTGCCTCCGCAACTTGCCGCAGTGATTTTCGACGGGCGGGTGACAGTCGCAGGATCGCCATTCGACTTGGAGGGCCTGACCCTCTACGCTAAGGTCGGCGACTGGATTTCAGACCCCGTGACACTTGGCGACGACACACCAGATCTCAACGGCTTTGAAGACCTGACCGTCAGCCCTCCAGCCGAGCTGCTCGGGCAAGAGGTGAAATTCCTGCTAGGCGGCACAGTCGAATCTACGACTACTGACTACTACGCGGTCATCGCTTCCGACGGAAGCATCTTGATCAACGAGCCGATCGGACTCCCGATTTT
>DAOUJE010000126.1:0-9899 GCA_034423055.1 Dehalococcoidia bacterium
CTTTCGCACCGCTGCAGCGACATAGTCGTTGTTGTCCCGGTTGCGATGGATCTGAGCACATACGATTGTGGCGCTATCCACACCGTTCACATCCATCTGATTGAGTAGCGTCTCGACGGAACCGTGGTGTTCAGGGTCGGGAACTTCCGGCAGGTACGGCCAGTAGCTCCAAGAGTGGCAGTGGGAGTCGATGATCGGCATTAGTCGCGGTCCTGTTCGGGGTTGGCTTTAGGACGGGCCATCCAAAATGTGTGACACGAGTGCATTTTACCGCGTTCCGAGATGAGCTATCCGCGGTCTGTCCAAGATGTTTCCGAGATTAACTTTCGTGAAACACTGCCGTAACATCCGCGAAACATAAACGGCGTATCTTCCGAATCATTGCGTAATCACCCGTTCGGGAGGAAGACAAAATATGGATACTGGCTCGATAGCCTGGATGCTGACGGCAACTCTGTTGGTGCTGTTCATGACGCCGGGCCTTGCGTTTTTCTATGGAGGACTCGTGCGCGGCCGCAACGTCGTCAGCACATTGATGTATTCCTTCATCGCCATGGGAGTGGCGAGCATCGTTTGGGTGCTATGGGGTTACAGCTTAGCGTTCAACGACATGGGGAACGGTGTGGTCGGTGGACTCGAGTTCATCGGTTTAGCAGGTGTCAGCCACACAGAAGGTGATGGTATTCCGGACCTGCTGTTCGCTGCGTTCCAGATGACTTTCGCGATCATCACACCAGCGCTGATCACCGGCGCGTTTGTCGAACGATTTAAGTTCACTACGTACCTGATCTTCTTGGTGCTCTGGGTCACGCTGGTCTACGCGCCTGTCTGCCACTGGGTATGGGGTGGCGGTTGGATTGGCGGCCTCGACGGTGGCGCGCTTGACTTCGCCGGCGGAACGGTCGTGCACATCAACGCCGGTATCGCCGCTGTTGCAGCTGCATATCTGGTTGGCAAACGCCGTAACCCTGGTGTCGAACCTCACAACGTCCCGTTTGTAGTGCTCGGAGCTGCCATACTTTGGATTGGTTGGTTCGGATTCAACGCTGGGTCGCAGCTAGCCGCTGACGGCGTCGCGGTCCAAGCATTTGTCAACACCAACACCGCGGCAGCAGTCGCAGCAGTCGTATGGGCCTTACTCTCCTACATCCACACTGGACGCATCAGCGCGGTCGGCGTGGCTACCGGTGTAGTAGCTGGTTTGGTTGCCGTCACGCCGGCGGCTGGCTGGGTCGGTACCATGGGCTCGTTTGCCATCGGCCTTGGCGCAGGTATCATCTGCCACTACGCGGTGCACTTCGAGATCTTGCACAAGATTGGAATCGACGATTCGCTTGAGGTATTTGCAGTACACGGGCTTGGAGGTATCTGGGGCGCGCTCGCAACTGGTATCTTCGCATGGGGCGCGCTGACCGATAGCTCTGGCGGTTTAGTGAACGGTAACGCCGGACACTTCGTGGCGAACCTGATTGCAGTTGTAGCAACGTTGGCTTACTCCGGCATCGTCTCCTTCATCATCCTGTTCGTACTCGACAAGATCCCAGGTCTCGGACTCCGGATTGTGGAACCTGACGAGGACATTGGCATCGACATCACGGCGCACGGCGAGCGCGGTTACGTAGCCGACGGTGCTGACTAACCGGAAAACGAACTAACGGTTGGCGAGGGGGTAGCATGGTGTCTACACCCTCCCAACCGAACGTAAAAAGAACCACGAAAGGAATTACCAATGATAAAGATCGAAGCAGTGGTTCGCCCGGAACGGACGTCCACGGTGCTCGAAGCTCTGACCGCCGCCGGTGTCAAGGGCTACTCATACTGGAACATAACTGGCAAGGGGCAACAAGAAGGCGTTGAGGTCTTCACTGGACGAGGCGGCCACCTCTCCCACCGGGTTGCTCTGCCCAAGACGATGATCATGACCGTGATCCCCGAGGGGATGAAAGACGCGGTGATCAGCAGCATCGTCGAGTCCGCCCGAACCGGCGAAGAAGGTGCCATCGGTGACGGCAAGATATTCGTCTCCCAGATCGACGACGCCACCCGCGTGAGTACTGGGGAGACGGGCGAAGCAACCGTTATGTGACGCATCGCTTCGTAAGCGGATTGCGAACCCCAACAGCCGGTGCCACCTACCACGTAGCACCGGCTGTTTGATTCATGTCTAACGTCCCTTCCCTCTTTGCGTAGCAAAAGGGGGACGCGGTGAGCGAATCGAGACGCAGGGGGCATACACATGCAACAAACGCCCCTTTCGCTCCGCGAAAGGGGCGCGAGCGATGCGAGCGGGGTATGCTCGGAGTAGCTGGATGGTGCCCCCACTTCCGCCCCTCCTCTTGGCATTCCAGTACACCCCATATTGGCATTCGAGTACGCCTCATGTTGGCATTCGAGTAGGCCACATGTCATTCCGAGCGTAGCCGAGGAATCTCCCACCAGACATCGCCTACCCCCATCACATTTCCGCACCTATGTAAAATCAACAACATGGCACAGGAGCGTAGCTCAGTTGGCTAGAGCGTTGGTCTCCAAAACCAAAGGTCGCGGGTTCGAATCCTGCCGCTCCTGCCACAACTCCTCTGATTTTGGAGCGAGCGAGTCAAAAACTCGGTCTTGCCGGGATGCTGAAATTGGTAGACAGGCTACGTTGAGGGCGTAGTGCTCGAAAGAGCGTGTGGGTTCGAGTCCCACTCTCGGCACCAAACACCGTCGGAGATTTCCGACGAGATGGATGACGGAAATATACTCGTAACTTCAGGGGCGACGTAGCCAAGTGGCCTAAGGCGGGGGTTTGCAAAACCTCTATTCGGCGGTTCGAATCCGCCCGTCGCCTCCAATCCTCTCCCCTTTGTCTCGCCTCTGGATGGACGTTCCGTCCGCTGAAGCGCCGGCTTTCGCAAGACCTTTGCGAAGCCCTTCCCCTTGATGCCCAAGGGGAACAAAAACCCTCCCCCTTTCCGAGGGGGAATTGAAGGGGGTTTTAGAACCTGATCGGGCATCCCCTGCGAACTGCGCTGCGCTGGTTCGCGTCCCCTTACGCTTCGCAAAGAGGGCGGATCGGCAGGTTTTGCAAAGGTCTCGCTTTCGCCGGAATGACGTGACGATTCTTCAGATTTCGAACTCGATGCCCGTCAACTCTTCGGATCGTTCCCAGAGTTGGCGCGCGTTTTCCTCGTTGTGTGAATCAGGTGATGATGACACGACAATCGGGAAACCACTTCGCTCGTGGGGTTTGTCAGGTCCGTAATATTGACCGCCTTGCGCGGTTGTATCCGTCGCCGCCCTCAGAATCGGCAACGCTCCCATCTGGGCGCTCTGGACGAATAAGAACGCAATTGGTTTGAGCAACGTGCCAATGAACCCCATGCCTTGTGCGAGGTTGGTGCGCGCCACTCCGGGATGGGCTGCCACCGACGAGACATTTTCGATTCCCGCTAGTTGCAAACGCCGATGCATCTCATAGGTGAAAAGCAGGTTGGCGAGTTTCGATCGGTAGTATGCACGCCACCGCTTGTAGTTGGAGCGGTCCAACAGCAGGTCGTTAAAGTCAATGTCGCCGCTGCGATGACCGACGCTACTGACGTTTACGACACGCGATGACTGAGCGGCGGTGATCGCTGGCATCAACTTGGCAGTAAGAGCGAAGTGCCCAAGGTGATTGGTGCCGAACTGCGATTCGAAGCCATCTTTGGTGGTGCGGTACGGGGTTGCCATGATGCCGGCGTTGTTGATCAGTAAGTCGAGCGTTTCGTATTCATTTGTGAAACTCTCCGCGAATGCGTCGATCGATGCCAAGTTTCCCAAGTCGAGGAGCATCAACCTGGTCTGGGAAGATGAGGCAGACCCTTCGATCTGTCTTAATGCTGCCTCGCCGCGTGAAACTGAACGACAGGCGATGATGGTGGTCGCGCCATGCCGGGCCAGTTCAATCGCGGTTTCGAAGCCCACACCACTGTTCGCACCGGTTACCACCGCGACCCGGCCGGCAAGATCGGGGATGTGGTTTGTCGTCCAGCGGTCCATTTGCGGTCTCTTCGAACTGTCAAACATGGATTATTCGACTCACTGGACATCTGAAATCAAATGCTAAATCACTTTTGCTGAGGCGTGACATAGACCATCTGCAACAAGCGCCGTATTTGTACCACGGAGGTTTCTCTACGGCACTACATATCGCAACTACTCTTAATAGCAGATCGGGTCCCATGGTCGCGTGTCGCAGTAGTAGTCTGGCGTGGGGGTCGGCCTTGGAGTGGCCGTCGCAGCTGGCTTCGGCGTCGCAGTCGGGCGCGGCGTAGGAGTTGATGGCCTTGGAGTCGCAGTCGGACGGCAGCTGTACGCCCACGGGTAGCGATCGCAGTATGGAACTGGTGTCGCAGTCGGGCGCGGCGTAGGGGTTGATGGCCTTGGAGTCGCAGTCGGACGGCAGCTGTACGCCCACGGGTAGCGATCGCAGTATGGAACTGGTGTCGCTGTTGGGGGCACTGGCGTGGGAATGTCGGGGCATCCGGGGTAGTCGGGTCTTGTGTCGCACTGGCTGAGATTGGGCGTAGCGGTCGGCACGGGGGTGCTCGTGGGTCTAGGCGTAGGTGTGGGCGGCACTGGCGTGGGGGTGTCGGGGCATCCGGGGTAGTCGGGTCTTGTGTCGCACTGGCTGAGATTGGGCGTAGCGGTCGGCACGGGGGTGCTCGTGGGTCTGGGCGTGGGTGTGGGCGGCACTGGCGTGGGAGTGTCGGGGCATCCGGGGTAGTCGGGTCTTGTGTCGCACTGGCTGGGATTGGGCGTAGCGGTCGGAACGGGCGTCGAAAGCAGAAGCCGTGGTCCCGGCCCGCATACCACAATCCAATTCGAGCCATCTGGTTGGGCTTCGTACACCTCAGTCGGTACCAGACCCGCAGGACATGAAATTGGAGTCGGGGTCGGAGTGGGAGTCGAGTTCGCAGGCACCGGTGTGGGCGTGTCGGGACAGTTTTGTGCCAGATCCGGCCGCGTGTCGCATTGGCTTTGGCTCAACTCCAACGTATAAGGGGTGTTAATAGAAGTGGGCGGATAATGGCCACGGCCGTCTATTCGAAGCACTCCGATTTTTATGTCACCATCGTTTACAACGACATCAGCCATTCGGAAATCAACGGAAAGCAATTCAAGCCTACTAACATCATTGCCAACCGTGATCGGCAAACTTATCGGATTTTCTTTGCCTGAATGATCACGAACCACCCAGTTACCCGGGAATCTGATCGTGCGTAAGCGCTGCCATGAGATCGGTGGGTCTCCGTGTACGTATGTTTCTTTAACTTTGATCGTGACCGATTCGATCACGTTGTCTTCGACGCAGTCGGGGATGGTTGTAAATTTCGCGAGGGCTTCGCCACCCCTAAGAGAAGAATCTACGTAATCGAGTTTAGTGACATCGCAGGATTTGAAGGTTTGATCGTTATCGCCATCGTCAATGTCTTGTTGCGTAACAGGCCACTGACCCGCGGTGCTGAGGGTAGGAAGTTTTTGTTGATCGGGAACTATAGGAAATATCTCGCTAACACCTAAATAGTAGATTTGCGCTAATAATTGGCGAAATTTTGTCTCCTCGTCAGCACCCGTAGAGGCATCGACAAGGCACAGGGCTAAGGTAAGTGCCCCGGGGTCCCGGCGACCCCAAGGTTTGCAGCCATGTTCCTTGATGTCGGTCAAAAACATGCGGTCAACGAGAATTTTGTTTCTCGGGTTCCAGGCCTCGTCGATATTTGCAGCATTTGTATCGCCTGCCGCCGTAATCAATACGTTGTAAAGAAAATCGTGTTTCAGGCATGAGGCGTAGGGAACATCAGCGACAAAAGAACACTCGTTGTCTCCCACTCCTCGAGGTTCAAGCCAGGAAAATCCTCGTTCTCCCGTCTTCACAACTGCGACCAAATCGTCGTATTGTTCGCTTCCCCAAAAACTCATAGGTGCCGAGGCAAAACATGTGGCCAGTGCCAATCTTTCGTCGAGGTCGGACTGCCCGTTTTCAGGCAAGCAGTCGTTCCAATCGAATCCTGAGACCGGGCTTGCGACAACGGTGGGGGTACTAGGAGCGTTTTTACTAACGGTGGTGTCACCAGAGGCGCTTCTACTCTGGCTCGTGCTGCGAAGAGTTTCAGATCGAGATTCGGGAACATCGCTCAACGGTTGATTCTCCAACAGAATCACGAATTTCGAAAATCTGGGTTCTCCGACCTGTGACGTGAACCGTTCGCCGCGTTTTGTTTCGAGGATTTCCGCGTATTGTTCGTTCTGTTGACTCAACCGTTTTAACTCGGTCTGAATCACTGAGTCCACCGTAGCAAACATACTAGCTTCATCGTCACAAATATCCATCACATGGACATCGTCCCCTGAATAGTCGTCAAGTGACTTCGTGAAAGTTTCGAAGTCCGTTCCCAATTCCCGTTCGAGGCAGTCTAAGTAGTTCGTCTCCGCAGGACGATAGCTGGGATGTAGGAGTATACCGGTCGCGAGCTCCGAGATCAGAGCACCGGCCACTTCGTTGTCGTCGGTGTCCGTAGGAGTCGATGTCGCGGTCGGGGTGCTTGTAGGCGTTGGTGATGGTGTGGCAGTGGGTGAATCACTCTCCGCTGGCAAGAGCGCAGTCGTCAGTGTGTAAGTCTTAGTCGTCACGCCATCTGATGCCGTAACCTTTACCTCCACTGTCACTGATTTATCCAAGGGTGGGAAAGGGATGAATACGTAGACACCGTTGGCACTCTGTCCGTTCACCTTGACCGTGGAACCTGCGTCCGTCGCGTTCACTCCTATGTAGAAACCTGCATAGTTGCGGTACTTCGCCGCGAGGCGTATCGTGTATTCTGTGACGCCTGAAGTGAGGGAAGGTTCCAGTACTGCGTCTCCCAAAGGGAAGAGGACAGAACCGAGTTCCGCGTTCGAAGAGCCGTCCTGCGCCGATTCGTTGTCGTCGGCGTCTGGAGACAAAGTGGGAGTAACCGTCGGCGACGCGGTTTCCGTCGGAGTCCACGTCGCGGTCGGCGTGCTGGCAGGTGTTGGTGAGGGCGTGGGAGTGTGCGTCGCGGTCGGCGTCGCCATAGGCGGGAGTGTCTGGTCGGAGCGCGGGGTGGTGTGTGCGCCCTTCACCCGTACCCAGCTGCTCGATTTCGCGCTCCTCTCCGAGTAATCTCTGCCGGTGAAAGACCGCACGAACACTCCAGTCGCGACACCGTTCGTCAGGCCAGTTATGGTGTGGCTAGTAGCACCCGCCGGCAGCGGAAGACCGTCGTTGCGGAAGGGAGACTGATGCGTCGTAGGATTGGCCCACACGCCGGAAACCTGGCTCCAGCGTAGCGAGTGCCTGATCTCCGAGGCGGACACCTCGGGTCGCGACGTGATCGTCCAAGACACCGTCAGCGTCCCGTCGCCCGGCACGACCTGCACATTGGAAGGCGCGTACTCGGATGCACGTTGCCCCTGCACATTCGACGCCGACAGCATCATCCACACCGTCGAAAAGAGCAGCGAGAGCAGCACCGCAACAACCAGCAGCACGGGCCACGGAGAGTGCAATACCCGCGTCATGCCGGGCCTCCCGGAACCCTAAGGATGGGAGAATCGAGGAAGAACGCAGAAATCATCGCGGCAGGCACATACCCGACCAACCGACGCGTTGCTGGTGGCGTACTATCCTGACACCGTCGTACACGGCTATCTATCCTCCAACAGCGTGGCGCGACAGGTGACACCGCGCTTCTCAATATTCGTTCAAGTATATTCCCGACTGCAGATCGCGACAATGCCGGAGGCGATTATGCCTTTTACACACTCCAGTGGATGACTACGGTCAAGTTCGGATCATCATCTGACGCATCGCTGATACGCCGCGTAATCGTCGGGATGCTAGGTCTGTTTACTCATACTGTGACCTCCGTCTCACGGTCAAGAGCACGAACCGCCGCCCGCCCAGACGAAGTAGATCACCAGAGCCACGACGAGAACTACGAATACGAGCGGCATCAGTTGAGCACCGGGTCGCAAACATCCGTGAAGAAAGGATGTAGATGATGAGTGCCATGATGATGGCTCCACAGAGGTAGTGCATTTGGGATACCCCCTTGCGGCAAAGGATCAAGGTCTGTTCGCCAAAACGACCGTCACCTGAGTTGAACCGATCAAGGGGGCGCGTCGTGAAGCGCCAGATTCCTCATGTCAGTCGGTTGAACTCAGGCATGGACAGTCGTTTTGGCAATCACAACTTTACTATATGGACACGGCGGATTCACACAATCATGCCTAATTCCTAGCGCACGGAATGTGCCGAAAATCGCGGAACATTTTGCATGCTGACTGCGGCTACAAACCGCCTAGCCGCAGTCAGCATGGTTCGGGTTGGCAGTTCGATTTTCATTCAATTTCATTTCAAGATATGTTTCCATTTAGCCGCCAGTGTCGATTCGGGATATATAGTCGACATCAAGAATGGGGAGAAAGGTGTATGTACGACGCTCGAAACGTTGCAAATCAATTGATCGACCGCTCAATCAGAGATGGCAATTCACTCACGCCGCTCCAAATAATCAAACTCGTGTATTTTTGTCACAGTTGGATGCTAGGCTTTCATGGAGTGCCTTTGGTTACACAGAGAGTCGAAGCGTGGAAAAAATGGTCCCGTATTTGCCGATATTTATATTCACACTCAAAAAAGCAACTGGAAATTGCATGAATTGACAGAACTAAACACATTCCGAGCGCAGATTGAATTTATAGATATATCGGCGTTTTCTGGCAAGAAAGAGTCTCTTCGCACGGTATTGTAATGATTAGTAATTTAGAATCGGAATCGCAGGAAATACACAGACAATCGAAACTCATTTGGAGAAAATGATATGTAGACTTCATCAATTGAAAACCATTGCTCATAGAGCATTCTGTCGATGGCGAAATCGTGCCGCAACGTCTGCTCGATGGATATATCGACGCGACGCGGTTGTGCAAACAAGCGGGCAAATTCTTCGGAAACTATCGCTAATCAGCATAGACCGAAGTATTCTTGAACGAACTATCATTAGATATAGAAATTCCTATATCTAAACTTGTGCAAGTGATTCGAGGGCGCGGAGATGCAATCGAGCAGGGAACTTGGGTGCATCCCCATGTAGCATTCCTATCCATCTGGGACAATGGCTATCGCCAAAGTTGGCAGTGCAAGTCAGCAAGTAAGTGTTTGACTGGATGACTGGTACGATTCCGCCGACCGAACTTCAAAGCATTCAAGACCGAAAGTTACTCGCTTCACCAGATTCTTGGATCAAAACTTATCCAAACGAATTGTTCGACGAGATATACAGGCTAAACGGATGGGGAGAATACAACAAAGAAACTCACCAAACAACGCCGGAATGTGGCAACATCATCAACGACATTGTCTATGACAGAGTCGGTTCGGGTATGCGTTCCGCCCTGGATATCTTGAATCCACCGAGACCACAAAGGGGCCAGAAATGGAAAAATCATCAATTCTTGAATCCAGACGATGGGAAAAGGTTGTTGAAGATGCACCTGCATTCGCTGATATTCCTGATGCGAACCTATACGATGGCGATTGGAGCGGTTTCATGCGAGGGCTGTACGCAGCATGTCCCCGGTACGACAAGAATCTGCGCCTGCCGCTTGGTTCGGTGCGGGGTTAGAGATGGTTCGATCGTTTGCGCTTGCGGAACGAGATGCACTCGAATTCAATCCAACTTCAAGTTCAGGCTGTGTAAAAGGGATAACCGCTCGTTGGATTGACAATCCTGAGAAACTTTGCTAAAAAGTGCTATGGAATGTAGAAAATCGGGAGTTCGGTTCGTGCGGAATCACAACACCAAAAGCTACGTGTTGGCGACGCTGTCAGCTGTTACAGCCTCGCTCTT
>DAOUJE010000127.1:0-53538 GCA_034423055.1 Dehalococcoidia bacterium
TGCGCAGTATATAACCTCTGGGGGATGCGTTCCACAGGACGCGGTTTCAAGAGCGGATTGTGCAGTGCATTATTATGGAATTCATTCGACAAAGGGAGACGCGAGCGTACATGAACAAATTACACCTTCCCAATGAACTCGTCGAGTGGGTCTTCATCATCATCGGCGTTACGATTGCGGCGCTTGTAGGTGCTGGTATCAAGACGTGGCTCGACAACCAACTAGACGGCTCTGGCGTAGAGGGATGGGCACCGGGCGTGGCGGCATTGGTCGTATTTTTCGTTCTGGCCGCGCCGTTTTACTTCTGGGCCTCACGCAGCGCCCGGGCACGAGGCGAACAGACTGCCGACGAAGCCCTCGAATCCGAAGAATAGCCCATACCTGACACTCAAACACTCCACGCGCAGGAGCCTGAATCCACGACATGCCCGAACTAGTAAACCGCCGTTGGACTTTAGCCAATCGCCCCGTAGGCTACCCGGAAGAGGGCGATTTTGCGATCATGGAAGCGGAGGTCGATGACCCTCAACACGGCGAGATACTGGTTCGGACTCTGTATCTGTCTCTCGACCCGTACATGCGCGGGCGACTGCGCGACCGACGCTCATACGCGGTTCCGGTCGGTATCGGCGATGTGATCGTAGGTGAGGGAGTCGGACGCGTTATCGCATCGCAATCTAATGATGTCGCAGTGGGCGATATCGTCGCATGTCAAATCGGGTGGCAGGAGTACACGGTTGTGCCAGCGCATACGGCGAGGAAGGTCGATCCCTCAGTCGCGCCGATATCAACTGCGCTCGGAGTTGTCGGGATGCCCGGTTTGACTGCGTATCACGGATTGCTGGCAGTCGGACGACCAAGGGCGGGCGAGACCGTGCTCGTTTCTGCCGCATCAGGTGCGGTCGGAGCCGTTGTCGGTCAGATCGCCAAGATGAACGGATGCCGCGTTATCGGTACCGTAGGTTCGGATCAGAAGGCGGAATACTGCACCGACGAACTCGGGTTCGACGGCTGCATCAACTACAAGACGGAAGATGTGTTTGCACGCATCGCCGAACTCGCGCCTGACGGTATCGACATCTATTTCGACAACGTGGGCGGGACTGTAACCGATGCGGCGATTGAAAACTTGGCACTGCGTGGTCGAGTGATCATTTGTGGGCAGATATCCCAATACAACCTTGAAGAACCCGAGATGGCCCCGCGCAACCTTTGGGCTCTGATCACGAAACAGGCGCGTATCGAGGGCTTCTTGGTGTTCAACTTCGAGCAGGACCACGAGGTGGCACGTGCGCGGCTTGCTGCTTGGGTGCGAGATGGATCGTTGAAATATCGCGAAGACATAGTGGATGGTTTTGAGCAGGCGCCTCGTGCGTTCATCGGATTGATGAACGGCGCCAACTTCGGCAAACTGCTGGTCAAGATGTCGGAATGACAATCGTAAACACTGCTTTTTTCGCCGAGTCTTGACGACATGCACGATTCGGCTTCATGATGCATAATCATTAACTAACGAGCGGAAGTAGCTCAGTGGTAGAGCATCTCCTTGCCAAGGAGAAGGCCGCGGGTTCGAACCCCGTCTTCCGCTCCATCCTCCTTCCCTTGTTGTCCCCACCCCCTCTGGATTCCCGCGTGCGCGGGAACGACGTATGTCTGTGCGGGAATCCCTTTTTAAGTTAGTCGAAATCGGGCATTATGCCATCTGCTGCGTCGGCAGCGATTTGGCGTTGTTGCGGAGTGAATGACTCGTCGCTGGCGATCCAGCGCAGATAATCCGCGTAGTTTTCGCTCATGTCGTAGAGGGTGAAGCCGCGGTAGCGACCGAAATTGATGATGGGGTCGCCATCGTCTGACAGAGTGAACCTGCCTTGGTCGTCGATGTGCTGTTCTGCGGAAGCACCCGTAGCCCATTCCTCCAACCGAGCTGGTTCTGACGGTAACTCCGGATGCTGATTTATCTGTCCGGCTATGATTGCTCGGACGGCATTCACAGTGGCGTCGTCAGAGCTCAAACGGTTGAACTCGCCACCGACGAATCGCTGGTGGGCCGATTCGAAGTCTCTAGGCTCAAGTCTGTGGAAGATCTCCATCGCGTCGACTATCGTGCGATCTGATAGATGGAAATCGATGCCGGCAAACTCGAATTCCTGCCTTAGGACTTTCAGATGAAACCTTCGGATGCCAAAGCCTGCCAAGTCGCATCCATCGAGATACTCGTATAGGGCTTTGGCGTATGCCGCGAAGGGTTTGCAATCGGCGACATCTTCGTCAGTGATGCCGTGGAAATCGGTGGCACCGGGCGAAATCGGTGCCATCGGATTGATCAACTGCGAGCGGAATCGCTCTTCGCAGCCCGGGTCGATTCGAAGAGTTGATAGGCGCACTATACGTGCTGTTCGACTGTCCGGCCCGGTCGTCTGAACATCGAGGAAGACGATCGGGCGGTCGATTTCGGGGAATGGTTGGTTTTCGGAACGACCTGTTGTGTTCTGGTTGTCTGATGTCGTCATAAGATTGAATTATCCGCGAAGGACGAATAGAAATTCTGGGGGCGTGTCACAACTGTCGGGTTGGGTTGCGCGGATTAGAATTAGGGAAGTCGATTGCCGAAGTGGCGGAATGGTAGACGCGAAGGTTTCAAAAACCTTTGGGCTTTGGCCCGTGTGGGTTCGACTCCCACCTTCGGCACCAACCCAAATAAGATCTGAGATTTTAGGAGTTTGGATGTTGCGCGCCCAACTGAGGAAGAAGTTGGGAAGTCTGGTGCCGAGGGGCGGACTCGAACCGCCGACACATGGATTTTCAGTCCATTGCTCTACCAGCTGAGCTACCTCGGCAAAGCGTGTAAACCTTATTTTATCTTTCCGCCGCTGGTATAATCCATATCGCAGACGAGCCGCACGATTCGTGGCTCACCGAACCTCGCCTGAGTGCCATATATGCCGTCGATCATCATCTCGTCAATCAGTGCATCCAAAGGCAAATCTGCACTCGCCGCCACCATCATTTCTCGATTGAGGCACGATGATGTTCCTGTCATTTCCGCGGCGGATACGGGCGATCTTTTCGCCACCGACGACGGGGTCCAGACGGTAACAGCGGAAGCCATCGAGCCTTCAGCCTCATCCGTTTCTGTCATCGAAGGATCGTCTGGTCATCCATCGTCTGACATCAGCCTCGCGGAGAAGCTGGACGCGAATGTGATCCTCTTGGCTGGTCTGGATGAGGATGTGAAATCAGCCGCGGCCGAGTACGGCGAGCGACTTTCGGCTGTAATTATCAACAAAGTGCCGCGCTACCGAGATGTTTACGCCGACAGGGCTGTGGCGGAGCTGAATGACGAGAGAGTCAACTGTTTGGGATGGTTGCCCGAGGACCGGCGATTGGCGGCGAATACTGTCGACTCGCTTATAGGCCATCTCGAAGGTCAGTTAGCTTTCGACGTGAACACGACTTCGGAGTTAGTCGACAACGTGTTGATCGGTGGTCTGGTGCTCGATTGGGGACCGTTCTACTTCCGGTCACAGGACAATACCTGTGTGGTGGTTCGGGCTGGACGTCCGGACGTACAGATTTCCGCACTTCAGAGCGAAACCACCCGCGCGATGGTGCTCACAGGTGGTGAAAAGCCGATCGATTACGTGTTCTACGAAGCCCGCACAAAGCGCATCCCGTTGATCATGGTAGATGGCGACACTAACGCGACAATGGATGCTCTCGACGCGTTGGCACCTGAGGGTTTTTCGCACCCTGAAAAGCTGTCGCGAGTCAGACAGTTATTGGCCGAACGTTCGATGATCGATCCGATATTGGATCTCGTCGCTCTGCCAGCGACTCGCTGAAACGCGCGCGACTGGAGGTTCAGCATGTCCTCGCCGCGCGAAACGTATCTGCATGGGCACCACCGCTCCGTTTTGTCGGCGCATTCAGCAAGGACCGCGGAAGATGCCGCCGCATTTTTGTTGCCGTATATCCAGCCGGGGATGCGCCTCCTCGATTTCGGATGCGGACCTGGGACGATAACCGTTGGGTTAGCCGCGGCGGTCGGCGACAGCGGTTCAGTCTTGGGCATCGACATCTCAGACGGGTTGCATGATGAATGGAGCCGCAGATTGGAGGAGACTGGCGCGACGAATTTGGAGTTTCGCGTCGACGACATATACGAGACCGAACTTGCGCGTGATCAGTTCGATGTGGTCTACGCGCACCAGATATTGCAGCATCTCGGCAATCCTGTAGGAGCACTCAAGGCGGCATCACGACTCGCAAAACGAGGTGGATTAGTCGGGATAAGAGAAGTTGATTGGGGGACTTTCGCCGCGTTTCCAGATTCGAAGGCACTTGACGACTTCAGGCGTGTTTACGACGCAGTAGCGATCCGCAATGGGGGCAATCCGCACGCGGGTCGCCACGTGCTCGAATGGATGGAAGCCACTGGCGAACTAACGGACGTCCAGATCACCACTAGCACTTGGACGTTCTACGAGGAGAGCGGGAAGACATGGTGGGGTGATCAATGGTCGCAACGGATTTTGGAATCTGATATCGCGGTCAAAGCTATCGAGTACGGCATTGCGACGCGTACGGAGTTGGAGGCGATCTCTCGAGGGTGGCAAGAATGGAAGAACGCTCCGGGATCGGTGTCGTGTTTCACTCACTTCGAGGGTTTGGCTCGTCGCATCTGAACAGACGCACAGCGAACCTAGTCCTTTACCGACCCAACTCTGGGAATGCCACAAGGAATGTCACGGATGCCATGAATCCACATCGGGATGTTTGTGCGAAACTAGTTATGACACACGCGTTAAAATCGGAACTTGTGTAATCGTCGAATGACTACTCTACTTACAAACCCTGATGCCGTGCTTGAAGGCCTGTCGGATGCCCAACGCGCTGCGGCTTCGTATATCGATGGGCCTTTAATCATCGTCGCCGGGCCAGGTAGCGGAAAGACGCGTGTCATGGCGCATCGGATGGCGTACATCCTCGCCACTGGTGTTCGACCGTGGCGAGCGTTGGGGGTGACATTCACGAACAAGGCAGCGGCCGAGTTGCGTCAGCGTTGCGACGCGTTGGCGAATCGCTTCGTGCCGGACGCGTCTGAGACGAATGTCAGTACGTTTCACTCATTCGGTGCGCGGTTCTTGCGCATCCACCACGGCGCGGCAGGTTTGGGCCGTGACTTCACGATTTATGACCGTGATGATCAAGAGCGGCTCATGAAGTTGATTTTGGAAGACATGGATGTGGAAGCCAAGGTAGGAGAGGTGCTTGCGGACATCGGTAAAGCGAAGAACAACAATCAGTTGCCAGAGGAATTCGCAAGTATCGGTACTGGTTACCGGCACGAGTTGCACGCCGAGATATATGAGCAGTACGAGGCGGCGTTGCAGAGGTCGAACGGTGTCGATTTTGATGATCTACTTTTGAAGCCTTATCGGGTTTTGGTCACGGATGACCATATTCGAACTGCGATGCAGAACCGATACGAACACATCATGGTCGATGAGTTTCAAGACACGAACGCGTTGCAGTTTGAATTGGTTCGAGTGCTGGGTGATGCCTATCGCAATATATGTGTGGTGGGCGATCCGGATCAGTCCATCTACTCATGGCGGAACGCCCGGCCAGAAAACATGGAGCGATTGGCCGAGGTCCTGGACGGGTGCAAGTTGTTCGAACTGAGTGAGTCTTACCGCTCAACTAAGACGATCATCGCTGCCGCATCGGGTCTGATCGCGCACAACAACCGAATTCTCGACCGGGTGCTTTTCACGAATAACGAGGAGGGCGAACCAGTAGAGATTGGTGTCACTGAACACCCGGATCACGAGGCGTCTGTGATTCTCGATCTCGTCGAACGCCGCGTCAGGCCGAATGTCAATGAAAACAATGGCGAAAATGTTCGCATTTCCGGCAATCTCGACGACATCGCAGTCTTGTATCGCACCAACGCGCAATCTAGAGCGATTGAGACAGAGTGCAGCCGACGCGGAGTACAGTACCGTCTGATCGGCGGCGTCAGATTCTACGAGCGCCGCGAGATCAAGGATGCTTTGGCGCTCCTGCGTATCGTAGTAAACCCGTCCGACGAAACATCGCTTCGGCGCGTCATCAACGTCCCGCCACGCGGCATCGGCCCAGCGACACTGCGCAAGATTGAGGAATACAGCCTCCACAAGAATGTGTCACTCCTTGACGCGGTGCTGATGTCGTCGGATGCTACCGTCTCGCATGAACTCGGTTTGGGGCGAGCGGCACTCAACAAAGTACGATCGTTTGCGGATTTCGTGAACACTTTGATTGCCAACTCGGAAAAGCACTATCCCCACGATCTGCTGGACTACGCATTGAAGGGCAGTGGGTACATCGATTGGGTTAAGAAGGATGCAGAAACGAGGGCGGAGCGTCTCGAAAACATCGAAGAGTTGAAGTCGTTAGCTGAAAAGTATTCGAGTGCTGAGGACGGCAACGATCCGAGGCAGGCGTTGTCGGATCTTTTGGAGCACACATCATTATTCGCCAATGTGGACTCAATGGATGAGGGGCTGGGTGCAGACGACACGAACGAGGTGCCTCGAAGCGAAGCCGCAGGCGCGATCACTTTGATTACCCTTCACCAAGCGAAAGGTTTGGAATTCGACACCGTGTTCATCGCAGGTGTCAACGAGGGCGTGTTGCCGCACGCGATGGCTCTGAACGTGCAGACACAGGACGACTACGAAGCTGCGTGTGGCGAAGAGCGTCGGTTGATGTACGTGGGCATGACACGCGCCAAACGAAAGTTGCATGTCACATGGTCGCTGTACACGTCGGCATCGCTATACCGGCGACAGAACACCCCTTCGCAGTTCCTCAAAGAGATACCGGAAGAGCACATGAAGGAGGTCGAGTACGCCCGCGTGCCGGGACGCGCCGCGCCGCCGCCAGTCGCATTCTCTTCGAGCTTCGGCATCGCAGTTGATCGCGATCGTTTCGCTCAGCCACAACGGCGCGAGCAACGCGAGAAGTTCACCGAGCGCGGGTTGAATGAAATGCCGGTCGAGTTGCAACTCAAAGCTGGGCAGCGTGTGAAACATAGCAAGTTCGGCACCGGAGTAGTTGTCAACTCGCGGCCCGTCAAGGACGATGTCAGGGTGGCCGTCGCGTTCTCAAGTGAAGGCGTGAAGATGTTGATGGCGAGCATGGCCGGCCTCGAGAAGATTTAGGCTTCGTTTCGTGTTTTCCAAGATGCCCGACCGCACTTTCGTATTCGCGGTTTTCGCGTTGTTGCTGAGCATCGTGGCGTTTGCCTATCTGACTCTTTGGCCTTCATTTGAGATCATCGAAACGAACGCCGACGGCATCCCAACCGCTCGACGTGGAGGCATCGCAGAGTCGAACGGAATCCTCGGTGTCGTGTTTGCAGTTATTCCCGTCTTGATCACGCTCGGGGCGATACTCTCCGTTCCGCCGAATGGTCAATCGGAACGGCGGCACAAGCTCAACTTGATAGTCGGCACGGTACTGTTGTGGGGATTCATCATGCTATTCGCGCAGAGGATAGGCATCTTGTACGTTCCTGCGGCGACAATGCTCACCTCAGTCATCGTGTTGATGCTGGTGCGCGACCGGGCTTGGGGAAAACCCGGCGCACAGGAGCCTACCAAGAGCGCCCGCGAGTTGAGGGAAGAAGCAGTGAACCGTGCGGCACGATCCGGCAACCGGGTTGGGCGTAGACGGAGTACGCGACGCCGCTCCCGTTAGTTACACTTTGTCAGAGTCAACGACGACGAACGGGTAAATTCTGGTAGCAACCACGCGAGCGAAATTGGGTTCGGTAATCACAGACGAAATGCGTTCCTTCATCGGTGCAGAATCACCGCCGATCACCTATCGTGTGTCGCATCGCGAGATCGCTAGGTTCAACGCTGCTATCCGTGGCGTGCTGCCTCCTGTAGAGAACGACCCCGACTCGGAAAGTGGCGACAATCAGATCGAAGCGAATCCGTTGATTTTGCGGTCGTTCATCACTGCGCCTTTCGACCCTCCGTTTCCAGAACCGTTCCACGATGTTCTGGACGGTGGTAGCCGATTCAACTTCATCAGACCGGTAGTGGCCGGGGACGAAATTACGGTTGTGCGGAAGATGCAGGAAATCTTCGAGAAAAACGGTCGATTCGGCCCCATGCTCTTCAAGGTAACGGAGGTGAGTTATTCAGACGTGTCGGGCGAACTGGTAGCTACCCAAGAGTCGACCAGCATCTCGTATGGACGACCAGCCGGATCTGTGTAGTTGAGATGTGAAGGCGCGATCCGCGCAATGAGGAGATTTCCTATGACGAAGGTAATGTTTGAGGATGTTGAGATCGGGAGTGGCCCGGAGGCACTCACACAAGTCGTGACGCCGAGGCAGCTGGTCCAGTACGCTGCGGTATCGCAGGATTTCACACCGATCCACTACAACACTGAGTACGCTCGCAGCGCGGGCCATGATGACATCATCATCCACGGCGCGCTCAAAACCGCTTTGCTATCGCAGATGCTTGCTGATTGGACCGGAGACATCGGCGCTGTCAAGAAACTGGAAACGTCGTACCGAGGGATTGACTACGCCGGCACTGTTACTTGTGCGGGTACCGTCACCGGAAAGCGAGTCGAGGACGGTGCTGGACTGGTCGATCTGGATGTTGAATTTCGGAACACAGATGGTGCGGTCACCACACCCGGAAAAGCTACGGTCGCGCTGACAATGCGTGGCAATTGAAATACGTAAGATAGGAGAACTGAGTTGCAACTCGAGGGGAAAGTCGCAGTCGTCACTGGTGCCGGGAGAGGCATCGGCAGAGGAGTCGCCGAAGAGTTGGCCGCCAACGGCGCGAGCGTCGTCGTCAACGACATTGGGGCCGAGTTGGACGGTACAGGCGGTTCGACGTCGATCGCACAGGAGGTTGTAGATGGCATCGTGGCGGCTGGTGGCAACGCAGTCGCATCGACCGATTCCGTTACGACCTGGGACGGCGGGCAACGCATCGTTGAAACTGCGCGGGATGAGTTCGGTGGCATCGACATCGTAGTGACCGTCGCCGGGATTTTGCGCGACCGGATGCTCTACAACATGACCGAGGAGGAGTGGGACGACGTTGTTTCGGTGCACCTTAAAGGCACTTTCACGGTTGTGCGACACGCGGCACCGATTTTCCGGCAGCAACGCGGTGGGCGGATCATCACATTTTCGTCTGGGTCAGGACTCGTAGGTTCAATAGGCCAGTCAAACTACGGTGCTGCAAAGAGCGGGATCGCCGGTTTTACGAAAGTGTTGGCCAAGGACTTGGGCAAGTACGGGGTCACGGCTAACAGCATCGCGCCGCGAGCCGAGACGCGGATGATTGCGTCGATTCCGGGGAACATTCAAGAGATGATGGTTGCGAGCGGAGCGTTGCCCCAGCCCGATGAAGCTCCTTGGGAGCCGCGCGACGTGGCACCATTCGTTGCTTATCTAGCCACGGATGGAGCTGCACAGATCAACGGGCAGGTTTTCCTGGTGTATGGCGGCAACGTTACGCATTTGTCGCTGCCGAGGCGCGTCAACACTATCTACACATCTGATCCATCTGGTTCCTGGGAGTTGGACGAACTCGATCGCTTGGCTCCCAAAGTGTTGCTGCAAGGTTCTCAGAGCATCACTGGCGGCAGCGAGTTCGCCGAGATAAACCCAGGTTCGGGTGCACCAGCGCCCGCGGTCATGAAGTCGAAAAACGGTAAACGACTTGACGGCAAGGTCGCGGTTGTGACGGGCTCAGGTCGCGGAATTGGCCGCGGCGTCGCTAAATTGTTGGCGCGCGAAGGTGCGTCTGTAGTCGTGAATGATGTTGGGGCCGCCTTGGACGGTCAAGGCGAAGACTCGACACCGGCGGCACAGGTGGTCGAGGAGATCAGCGAACTAGGCGGCCGCGCCGTAGCTTCGTACCACTCTGTTGCGACAGCAGAAGGAGGTGCAAATATCGTTCAGCAGGCACTTGATGAGTTCGGACGTCTCGACATCGTCATAACACCTGCGGGCATTCTGCGTGACCGGATGATCTTCAACATGACTGAAGCCGAGTGGGATGATGTGATCGCCGTGCACCTCAAGGGGACTTACTCGGTTGTGAGACCGGCTTCCGAGATATTCAGGGAGCAGAAGAACGGCAGGATCGTGACGTTCTCGTCGGTGTCAGGCTTGTACGGGCAAGGCGGACAGTCGAATTATGGTGCCGCGAAGGATGCAATTGCCGGATTCACGAGAGTAGTTGCGAAAGAGCTTGCGCGGTACAACGTAACCGCGAACATCATATCCCCGGGTGCCAGCACGCGCATGACTGACAGCGTTCCTGAATCGACCCGTGCGATGCGTGCTGGACAGTTCCCTCCGCCCGAGGGAGGGATCCTCACCTCCGAGCCAGATCAAGTCGCGCCGATGGTTGTTTGGTTGTGCACTGATGCCGCCGAAGGCGTGTCGGGCAATATCTTCCACTGCACTGGCAATCGAGTGAGCCTGATGAATCATCCAGTCGCGCACCGGTCCATCTACAAGGAAGGCCGTTGGACGGTCGAAGAGCTCGCTGGCGTGGTGCCGGAGACGATCGGCATGGATTTGATCAACCCTGCACCGAAACAGGATTGAGCAGCTCACACGGCGTTCAGACGACGTAGTCGACGCTGTTGAGGATCAACTGCTGGAACTCTGGGTGCTGTTGGCTGGACCCAGCATGTCCGAGGGCTATATTTGCAACATCGCCTTCGCCGTATTTGCATGACCAACCGAGCGGCTTCAACTCGTCCTCAACTACGCCGTACATGAACACGTCAATGTCAGGTTGGATATCCAGACCGCAGTAGCACTCGTCGTAGGTCCAGAACGGCGAGACGTCTTTGGCAAGCGGGTGGGTGTTATTGCTCAGATGGACTTGGAACCATCCGAATGGCGGGTGCCAGCTTTCACCTAGAATCCATCCTCCACCAGTCATCTTCTTCATCTCGGGCCAATCCGGGCATGAGGCTGCAGAGATGTGTACAGAAACCAATCCACCGCCAGTCCAGACGTAGCCCATCAATCCATTGCGTTGGGCTTCGGAAAGATCGTTGTCGGTAGCCGGTTGCCGCAATGTGTTGAGTACGATGGCGTCGTATGCCGATAGGTCGCCTTCGAATTCCTCTGCCGATTCGGAAACATCGACATCGTGGCCGGCTTCGGTGAGGAACTCGCTCATCACCGGTGTTGTCTCGTCATATGGGTGGCTTCCGCCAGTGATAAGTAGAAGTTTCGGCATCTTGTGTTTGCTCCTTCGTTGTGCGAAATTGCGAAATGCTGACTGAATGATACCCGCGAGATTGCTTCACGCGTTGTCGCGTGCCCATTCGTGCGCCAGTATCTCCATCTGAACGAAACTTTTACCCTCGCGCCAGATGTGATCGTATTTGCGGAAGCCCGCGTTTTCGAATGAACGCTGGGCGCGACGATTCGTCGACAAAGTGTGAAGATACAGCCGGCGAATGTCGGTGTTGGTGAAGATATGCGACAGAAGAGTTTTGGTCGCGTCCGAGCCGTAGCCCTTACCCCAATACCCAGGATCGCCGATCATGATGCCAAATTCCGCTTGCGTACGCCGTCGGTTGTAGTCGTAGCACATGCAGTTTCCGATATGTACTCCGTTTTGGTCTTCGATGGCAAATTTGAACGACTTTCGGTTGGATTTCTTCAGGTCTTCCCGGTAGAACCGTTCGAAGTCGACGTAGGCAAGCCCCAGTGGCGTGGCGGCATCAAGTTCGGATAGTTCCGGATCCGTTCGCCATACGTAGTCGTTCCAAGCATCTGACATCCGTTTCGAACGGAGGATGGTCAGTCGACCCTTCAGACGAACCGCGTCTTGAAAGGCGTTCAATTTGCGAAAGATGCGCGCCGCGGATCTCGCTACTTTGGCTTCACTATAGTGTGTGAGCTGTTTAAGGGCCTTGTCGAGCTCGACCCAGCACACGACATCGTACTCATGATCGTGATGTTCGAAACCGCCTCCACATGCTTCCATGAGGTACCAATAGACGGTTTTGTTGACCTTTACGTTTGCGCGTGGGTTATCGCGTTCGCTCATTAACCGGCTGTGCTTAGACCGCACGAATGAGTATCGGGTTTCGTCCACGGAGGAGAGCAACTTGACATCCAAGCCAGTCTCTTCCTGTACTTCACGGATCGCGGTTTGCTCGATCGTCTCGTCGTAATCCGGAGTTCCTTTTGGCAACGCCCAAAGGTTGTCGCCTAAGCGGCCCACCAGAGCGATCTCGATACGATTTCCGTCATTCGCGCGCGCTACAACACCGCCTGCGGACCAACGCGTGACCGTTTTCATCGCTCGTGGCTTAAGGATGTTCATTTCTAGTCTTGGATACTCTGGCAGGCGATTGTAAACGACAGGTGGTTATTGAGTGAAAACGCAAACTGTTTGTCAGATGGGTAAGGGGTATCATTACGATAAGGAGCCCGAATAGCCGCGCGTGAATCTGATGCGGAACTCACAACGTACTACAAGCATGGATTTCGGCGCGAATGGGGAGTGAGTTTTCACGAAACATGTCGGACAATCATAGCCAGGACTTCGTAATTCGGTTCGCCGGTGAAGGCGGACAGGGACTAGTTACTTCAGCTGATGCAATGGCAAGGGCGGCGGCAAACGCTGGATATTACGTCTCGACATTCTCAACATTCCCATCTCAGATCATGGGAGGACCTGCTTCATCGCAGGTTCGCATTTCTACTTCTCCAGTGCTGAGTTCAGGTGACTCGGTTGACGTATTGGTTTCGTTAGACCAATACGCGTACAACAACCACCGAGAAGACCTTTCTGATAACGGCGTGGCGATCTACAACTCCGGCGAATTTCAGCTACCCGGAGGAGGTCAGTATTTCGGGATCGATGCGGACGAACTCGCGAAGTCAACCGGCAACACGCGCGCTGCCAATATGGTCACTATTGGCGCAGTCGCACACCTCATCGGGTTTTCGCTCGAAGAGATCGACGCGTTTATAACCGCCCGGTTCACTCGCGGACGACCTGGCGACGATGAGATCATCGAATCGAATAAGAAGGCGATTCGGTTGGGAGCGGATGTTGCGGCGAGCAGCGGGTTCTCAGTCGGCACGTTGGCACCACCGACCCCGCCAGATTACGAACAGATAATGATTACCGGCAACGCCGCACTGGCGCTCGGGGCAGTAACGGCCGGAGTAGACTTCTACGTCGGTTACCCGATATCGCCAGCGACGACGATACTGGTCTGGATGGAGCAAAACCTCGTTGGGCAAGGCAGGTTCGCGCACCAAGTCTCTTCCGAGATTGAGGCGATAAGCGCGATCGTAGGGGCTGGCTATGCCGGCAAAAAGTCGATGACCGCGACCGCGGGTCCCGGGTTGTCGTTGATGGGAGAGGGACTAGGGTTGGCTTGGATGGCGGAGATACCCTGCGTTGTGGTGGATGTCCAGCGTGGCGGACCTTCGACGGGGTTGCCGACGAAATCTGAGCAGAGCGATCTAATGACCTGCCTGCATCCTGGCCACGGCGACATGACTGTCCCAATATTGGCTCCGGGATCTGTAGAGGAATGTTTCGAGGCCGGCGCACTCGCGGTCAATTGGGCTGAACGGTATCAAGGTCCAGTAATCGTGATGAGCGAGTTCGGACAAGCTGAGAAGGGCGAAAACATCCGTAAACCTGACCTCGACGCTGTAAATGTCGAAACCCGCTCCGTCTACAACGGCAGTAACGGATATGCCCGATACGAGTCATGGGGCGAAAACGGTTTGTCACCGATGCCGATACCCGGAGGTCCGGGCGCGTATGTTGCGAACGGTTCGGAGCACGACGAAATCGGCGACACTACGCATCTGCCGCGTCATCACATTCGACTGACTGAGCGGCGTTTCAAGAAGATGGAGCTGCTTGACGATGCCCACATTGAGATCGAGGGTGAAGGCGCAGCTGCGATGATCATGTCGTGGGGGTCTTCCAAGGGGCCAGCTCGCGAGGCGTATGAACGACTCAAGTCCAACGGCGTAGATGTTGGTTGGTTGTACTCGATGGCGCTCAACCCGTTACCTGACAAAATGAAGGCAGCACTTGAACGGGCGAATATAGTTATCGTGCCCGAACTCAACTACATGGGACAATGGTCGGCGGTGCTTCGCCAACACGGTTACCGAGCAGAATCAGTTACGCAGTACACAGGACTGCCATTCAAACCGACGACTCTGGTTGACCGCATTGCGACTCGAGTTGCCGAGTTGAAAACCGAGAAAGGAACGGTTTTAGTTTGAGCAATCGCAACCCAGAATACGACTTCGTTTGGTGCCCAGGTTGCGGCGACTTCGGTGTGCGACGAGCCTTGGAGTGGGCGCTCGAGAGGCACGTGGCCGAACACGAGATTCCGCAATCGAACTACGTCATCGTCGCTGGCATCGGTTGTTCGGGCAATATGGTGCACCTGATGGAGGGCGACCAACCCTTCGGCCTCCACGGGATTCACGGTCGAACTTTGCCGTTGTCATTCGGTGTCAAGATGGGGCGGCCTGATTTGGAGACTGTCATCGTCGCTGGCGATGGGGACTTTTTGGCTATCGGAGGTGAGCATATCGGCCCGGCTGCTGCACGGAACGTCGACGTAACGTGCGTCGTTATGGACAACGGCGTATACGGTCTCACCAAAGGTCAGTCGTCACCGACGACCGAGATGGGCGTGACCACAAGCTCAACCCCATACGGCAAGATCGAATCGCAGATGATGCCGCTCAAGTACTACCTGACTATTGGTGTCTCATACATCGCGTCTCACTACTCGAGTAAGCCGCGCGATCTCGCAAACGTCATTCAAGATGCGATGAACCACAAAGGCTTCTCGATAGTCCACGTGCAGTCTCCTTGTACGACCTACAACGATACATACGACATCCTGAAGGGCAATCGCCGCAAAGGGATACCAGGCATCGCTTGGGAGGTTCCCGAAGATCATGATCCGTCAAGCCGTCAATCGGCGGAGGATCTGCTCGATCGTCCGGGCATCCCGCTCGGGTTGGTCTACAAAGAGGAACGCCCGACTCTCCAAGATCGCGTTGACGAAATAGCCGAGGCAAATCCGCGCCGTGCACCTGCTGATCTCTTAGCGTCGTACGCGCTCTAGTTATCGCGCCCGTCCGTCCAATCGGATCGGTACTCTGCAGAACCGTATGAATCGCGTTTGGCGCATAATCAAACGTAATGTCTGATCGCCCCAATATTCTGCTGATCTGCACTGACCAGCAACGTCGCGACACGATGGCGTGTTACGGCAACGATTGGGTCGAGTCGCCCAACGTCAATGCGTTGGGCGAGGAGAGTTTCGTATTTGAAAACTGCTACGTTACGGTCGCGGTTTGTTCGCCGGCAAGGGCATCGTTGTTGACTGGTCTATATCCTCACGCCGCTGGTGTGATCAAAAACAGCGTGCCGTTGCCCGAGTCATCCCCGTCGATCGGCACGTTATCGCCGGTCGAATACCGAACAGCTAAGTTCGGCAAGTGGCACCTTGGCAATGATCTCGTAAGGCAACACGGGTTCGACGATTGGGTCGCGACTGAAGACGAACACGAATCGAACCAGACGCACACTCGCCGCGAGGATCGCTTCCGGCACTCCGAGTACTTCGATTTTTTGAGGTCGCATGGCTACGAGCCGCATCTGCGGACAGACGGCGGATACGCGTTTTCGCAGCAGCAACGAAGCATGTTGCCGGAAGCGCACACAATGTCAACTTTCCTTGGCGACAACGTGGCTGACTTCATTCGTCGGAACACGGATGCCCCGTGGTTGATGTGCGCCATGTTTTTTGAGCCGCACCCGCCGTACAACGGTCCGTTCAACGATATGTACGCCCCGGACCACATCCCCGTCGGGCCGCTCTTTCTGCGGATGCCTGAAGAAAATACCCCGTTGTGGCACCGCCGTCGCGCGGAACATCACTTGGAAGGGGAGCCTACAGACTATTTCCGAGTCAACGACGACAATTCGCCTTCACTCGATACTGGTGGAGTGGATATGCCGCTACACACACCAGAAGATTGGAAAGCGCTTAGAGCACGGTATTTTGGTCTGGTGACATTGATGGACCGCGGCGTCGGGAAGATACTAGATGCTCTCGACGATACTGGGCAATCGGATCGAACCGTCGTGGTTTTCACATCGGACCACGGCGATGGTCTCGGTGATCGTGGCATGTTGGGCACGAAGCGAGCATTTTACGAGGAAATCGCGGGCGTGCCACTGCTGATGCGTGTTCCATGGATGAACCGTTCACAGAAGATGATCGGTGGCAGCATCGGCCAGGTCGACATCGTGCCTACTCTGCTCGAACTGATGGGTGTTGCTCCGTCCGAAATTCCCCCGCACCTGCAAGGTGCGAGCAGGGTTGATGTGCTTGAAGGAAGCGCAGAGTTATGCGATGACGTTTTCATGCAGTGGTACGAGCATCCGCCGACGGTCCCGCTTGGCAACCCCGATATCGAGCGCATGTCGCACGTTTCTTGGCGATCAGTCGTGACTGCTGATCGATGGAAGTTGAATCTCAGCGCCGGCGATCAATGCGAGTTGTATGACCTCAACCAGGACCCGTTCGAGATGACCAACAGGTTTGACGATCCTGAGTGTCGAGACCGAGTTCGAGATATGACGGCTAGGATCAGGATCTGGCAGCAGGCGGTTGACGACCGATTGGTATTGCCAGCAGTCTAGCGCTCGGATTCCGCTGGGCGGGGGTCTTCGATCTCGCTGGATTCCAACTCGTCTTCAGCTTCGTTGAAGAAATGCGCGTTGCGTCTATGAAATCTGACGCTTTTGAGGAGAACTGCGAGGGCTAAACAGGAGATTCCAACGTACAGTGCCAAGTATTCGACGCGTTTGTCGCTTGGTCCGGCTACAGCAATCGTCAGAAGAAGGATGCCCCAACCAGTTACACCGGCTTGCAGGGAAGGGTGGGCGAACTTGTAGCGCAGAGGCGGTAGTCCGAACGCAATCGCCACAAGGCTGGCAGGTAGCGCGATCCATTGGAAAAGCCCAACGATCAATCCTCCGAGACTAGCTACACCATCACCGCCTTTGAACTTGGTCATCGGCGAAAACCAATGGCCCAGGATCACCGCAACCGATGGTACGAGGCACCAAAGCAGGGAGATTTCAAAGATGTACCTTGATAGCAGTGCTGTAAGGACGCCTTTAGCAACGTCGATTAGGAATACTATGAAACCAGTCTTCCGGTTGACGTGTTTCCAAACGTTGGTTGCGCCAGCTTGCCGCGAGCCTACATCGAAAATGTTGATGCCGTGAAGCCGAGAAGCGAGATACGCGGCAGGTATTGCTCCCAGGAAGAACGCAGCCAACGATGCATACGCGATATTCGTAATTTCGGGACTGGCGCTCATCGGAATTCACAATGAATTTTAGCACCACAATCATTACATAACGTGACGCGCGCTAGCACAACATTTTCTCGTCGACGGCCCGGAAGAGCCAGACTCGGCGTCGCCCGGCTAGGACGGACTATGGCCTCCATCGAGTTGAGGAAATTCCTCGTCGGCACTGTCGTCTGGGGCATCGGCAATCAGATGGTGACTGTGACCCAGACGTACGTCATCTTCGACATCACGCAGTCGGCGTTGCAGCTCGCTATCCTCGGGGCGGCGGTTTTTATCGCGTCGGTGTCGATGTCGCTAGCGAGCGGGATATTGGCCGATCGATTCAGCAGGAAAACTTTGCTGATGTGCGGTTCGGTGATGACCTCGGCTTCCATGTTGGCGGTGGGAGTTCTTCTGATCACGGATCGTGTTGAACCGTGGCACATTCAGGTCGCGGGAGCCATACACGGCGCGGCACTCGCGCTTGATTGGACGGCCAGATTCTCGTTGCTACCAATCATGGTGCCCCGAAACATCTTGGCGCGTTCAGTATTCTTTGACAACTCGTTCTTCAATCTGGGTCGAGTTCTCGCGCCACTGATATGGGGAGCAATCGTCTATTGGCGGGGCTACGATTGGACCTATGTTGCCATCGCAGGGATAATGGTGCTCAACTTCGTGATTGTCGCCACTTATCGACCCTTATCGTCATCGATTCCGACCACCCATCAAGCGATTTGGCACGATGTGGTCGAAATAGCGACGGTGGTTCGAACCAATTCGATTCTTACGGGGAACTTGACATTCACATTCGTGAACGCCTTGTTGATGGGTGGCTTCATCTACTTGCTGACACCCTTCACAAAGGAGGTTTACAACGTCGGCCCCGGCGGATACAGCCAACTGGTCGCCGCAGTTGGCCTAGGCGCGTTCGTCGGCGGTTTGCTGCTTGGATTTACTGGTGGATTCAGGCGCACCGGTTACGCGTTGCTCGTGACGAACATATTCACCGCCGCTTCTGCGATCGTGTTCGCACTAGTCGCCAGTCTCTACTTCGGTTACGCGTTTGCCCTGTTATTCGGGTTGATAAACGCGATACACATCGGCTTGGGCACCATCTCGTTGCAGATGGCGATAACCGACAACGTGCGGGGCAGATTGGCAGGTATCTACGAGCTGGCGTGGGCTGGATATCCGGCTGGCGGTTTCGTTTTCGGCGCGATGGCCGATTCGTTGGGCTCGTCGGCTTCGCTCATCATCGGTTGCGGATTCGTCATCTTCGTGACGATCTCGATAGGGATCTTCAACCCGAATTTACGACGGCTTCGGATGCGGGTATAACGCCGCCGACAGTTACGGGTATAACGCCGCCCACAGTTAGTTAAGCGTCAGGTTGGTTGTCGAAATAATCGGGTTGATAGGGCGGAGGTTCCAATTGCCCGTCAAGCTCCATCTGCTCCTGTTCGGTCAGGTATTTGGAAGGGCAACGCACGGTCAGCATTTCTGCTTCGAGGATGCCATCGGGTCCTAGTGTGCCGTTGAGGATGATCTCTGAATGGTCGTTGAAGAAGACCTGACCGACTTCTCCGGAATAGACCACGGGAAGCTCCAACGACCCACCTTCGTCGCGCAGTCGGAAGTTCGCCGTAACTCCGTCTGGCGATTTGATGTATGAATTCGGGACCAGCTTGCCCAGCACGCCGATAGATTGCGTA
This sequence comes from Dehalococcoidia bacterium, assembly GCA_034423055.1. Classification (GTDB taxonomy): domain Bacteria; phylum Chloroflexota; class Dehalococcoidia; order Lucifugimonadales; family Lucifugimonadaceae; genus Bin127. The sequence goes on from DAOUJE010000127.1 coordinate 19,147, forward strand.
CCGCCCGGGGTTTGATGCAGCACCACGTCGTCAACGCTGGAAAATTCGACGGTTGCTTCGTTGAACGCGATTATGGCTAGATAGACAACTCCTACGAGGAACAGAAACGCTACGATGGCGACCCGAGCCTTGCCGCTCATCAGTACGGTTGACTTGGCGGTGTTTTCAGTTCCGGACGATGCGGATGTCAAACCTTGTGATTCGCTGCTTTCCATCAGGACTCGTTATTGTCGGTCCCGTTCCGCAGGCTCTCGATGCCAGTTGCGATAGTGCGTTGCCGGACACCTAGATAAAGAACGTAGGCCATTATTGCTATCCATGCTATCGCCACAACTGCGAGCAGGTAGCCCAAGTTGGTGTCAACGTCGGTCGATTCTGCTTGCACTACGGATATCGCAACACCGCTCCCATCTGATTGGACGGATATTTGGGCCAATCGACGTTGCTGATCTCGCAAGCGATTAGCGGCTTCTTGAGGGTTTGAAGCCTGATCCGACACCCACCTGTCGCCGACGCGATTTTCCAGTCCATATTCGGTGTTTGGGGAAACGGTGAATCGTTGCATGTTGCCGTCGCCGATGACGATTGAAAACGCCGTCAAACCTCCGTCGTCCGTCTCGACTGAGGTGACCACGCCGGTGGTAATTGACGAGGATTGCGCTAAGATAGACACCGTGAAAATCAGTGTCAACGCCAAGGCAATCGCGGCTACCGAAGTCGGTAAAATCAAACGCTTCATTGACCACTACCTTCCGTAGAAGCGGCGACGCGGAACTTCAACACTTCAAACTCGCTTTCCATTCTTGCCAACCCTAGACGGGCGGTTAGCAGTGAGAAGAAGAGGAACGTGAATGCGATGACACTTACCAAGAGTGTCAGCCCGATCTCTGCTGCTACGAGGTTCTCCTCTTCCGCAATTGGTCCGACTACCAAAGGTGGATGTGCTTCTTGCCACAAAACAGACGCGTAGTAGATGATCGGCGTGTCGATGGCGCCGATGATGGCTATGATGGCCGATAGACGCATCCGCTGGTCGCCCGCTGGGAAGTAGGCGCGGAACATCAGATAGGCGACGTAGATGAAGAAGAGGATCAAGGCGGTGGTTAGTTTTGCCTCACCGGTCCACCAGACTTCCCACACCGGTTTGGCCCAAATCATTCCGGATATCAGCATCACAGCCCCAAACACCACACCGACCTCGGCCATTGCGACCGCTAGACGGTCCCACGCCTCGTTCTTCGTTCTGAGGTAGAGAACACTAGCCGCGGCGACACCGATGATCGCCACCATACTGACCCATGCCACCGGCACGTGGATGTATAGGATGCGCTGGACGACTCCTTGATTGATGTCTGTCGGCACCCAAACGAACATCATCCAGAGTGCGAATGCCATGACGATCAAGGTCGCGACATGCAGCACGGTCTGGGGGCGGATTTGGAAAAATGCCATTCGGATCGGACGATTGAAGACAGCGGCGACCACTGTTTATTGACACCTGTTAATTGTAAATCGGTTAGGTAAGGAATCTTCCTTCTCGCGTATCCGCGAGGGTATCAATCGTCGAGAACATAGCCGAAAAGCAGAGCGGACGCCGTCACAAATACGACATCGTAAGCCATCGCAAGCTGTAACCAAGGTATCGAAACAGACCAATCGTCGCCGCTCGCGGCAGCCGCAGTTACTCGAATCGCGGCGAAAAGAAGCGGCGATACCGATGGCAAAAACAGCATCGGCAATAACACCTCGCGCGCGCGGACCCTGAACGTAAGACTAGAAAACAGCGTTCCGACGGAAGAGAAGCCAATTGCCGACAAAACCGCTACGAGCATGATCTCGAATCGGAATACCGGTAAATTGAACATGAAGGTGAAAACGACGAACACTATCAAGGTAGCGATGGACAGGAATACGAAGTTTCCGAGCGACTTGCCTACAAAGATCAGGTCACGCGATACAGGAGCCAACATCAATGCGCCAACCGCGTCGTTCTCTAGCTCGTGAGACGTTGCCCGGGTTAGTCCTACGACTCCGGCGAATGTGATTGCCGCCCACAAGACCCCTGGTCCGGTCTCGATCGCGTTTCGACTAGTTGGTTCGATCGCAATCACAAATATCGCGATCACGAGCGAGGCGAACATGACGATCGCGATCGCGACGTCTCGGTTGCGCGATTCGATCCGCAACTCTTTGAGCGTGAGCGCCCAGATTATCGATAGGGTCGCGGTCAATCGATCATCGGTCGATTTCGGCGGCTTCCAATCGACCGCCACTAATTCTGTAGATCGCATCAGCCTCATCCGAGACAAACTCGGCACTGTGCGTCGCGATGAGGACAGATCGATCGTTAGACTTCCATTCCATCACGATATCCACCAGTGCCTCGAGCGACGCATCATCGAGTCCCGTCTCGGGTTCGTCCAAGAGCAACAGCGAGGGGCAGTGAATGATCGCCCTTGCAATTGCAACGCGTTTCCGGTAGCCATGTGACAATCGTCTGACTCGTTCATCCAACTGGTCATGCAACACCAACCGAGACGCGACCTGTTCGACGCGTTCCGCGATAGTATCGAGTTGACACAGTGTCGCGAACAGCGACAGATTTTCGCGCACCGTCAGATCGGAGTAGAGCATCGGTGAATGCATCACCGCGCCGATGTGTCGCCGCGCGTCGGCGGCGTGCTTCACGGCATCCGCGCCGTTGATCCTGAGAATCCCTGAAGTCGGTGTCGTCAATGTCGCCGCGATACGCAACAGTGTCGATTTGCCTGAACCGTTGACACCCATGATCGAAACAACTTGCCCCACGCTGACCGACAGATCAAGATCGTCAAGGATGGTTGCCGCTCCGTATCGCTTGCAAACCGATTCCATCCGCAACAGCAGGGAATGGTCAGGTGCTTTTGTGAGCGTTTCAGTGACCGTGATGATGACCTACCAAGTGAGGATGCGCAGAATGGTGCGGCGGGTAGCGGCGCCCGTTGCGGACAGTCTCGACGGGTACGAGTAGTTGCTTGCCGTTCCGGGTCGCGCCACGTGCGTCTGTCAATTCGAAATCACCTTCTAACAATCTGATTATCGAAACGTCGGCGTCGGCTCCGACGCGCAGAGAGCCGATTGTGCCTGCCATACTGATCGCGGAAGCGGGGCGCTTAGTGGCAAACGCGATGACCTCCTCAAGCGAGAATCCCAAATAAAGGTACTTCGACAAGGTTGTAAGCAAATCGAACACTGGACCGCGAATGTTGTAGCGATGGACATCAGAGCTAACGGTGCTGGGTCCGAAACCATCGGCGGCACACTTTTCTGCAACATCGAACGAGAACGAACCCGCTCCGTGTCCGACATCGAAGTTGACACCACGATTCATCGCTTCGCGGGCCGCGTCAATGACCTTGCCAGTGTTGTCAACGATCCCTGGAGGATTGCCGGTGAAACTGTGTGTCACGATGTCACCCGGACGCAGCTGTTCCAAGTATCTTTCCACGGGGTTGACCGTGCCGCCGATGTGGATCATCAAAGGTTTTCCGAGTTGGCTCGAGGCTTCGAGCGCGCGATCCATAGCAACAAGATCGTTGTTGCCGAGTATCGCTTCGGACAGCCGGACTTTGATGCCGACGATGACCTCTGGAAACATCCTTGCAGCTTCGACGGCTTTTTCGACGCGGGCCCATCGCACGTCTTCAAGTTCGCCGATCTCGTTGTCTAGTTGACCCATCCCGGAGATGTGCAGAAAGGCGAGAACCCTTGTGTCCGCTTCCTGCATGACGTAGCGATGAAAACCGGCGATGCTGTTTGATCCGGCAGATCCAGCGTCGATTGCAGTCGTTACGCCGCGATACAGACTGGACGGGTCCGCTTCGACGGCCAAATGCGCCACGCCCCACCAGACGTGAACATGCAGGTCCACCAGACCGGGCGTGACGATCAGCCCGTCGGCTTCGAGGACGTCGTGAGCATCGCCATCGCTGACATGCTCTTCTACAGCGCGTATCTTGCCGCCCGCAATCGCGATATCACGTTTGGCGTGTAGGTTTTGGACCGGATCGATAACAGTCCCGTTCTTTATTACTAGATCCCAAGTCATTGTTCGCCTCGCGATTCTCGGTAGAGCAGTCGATACCTCGTCTACGCGTCGAAATCGCGCAGAACCTTTCCGGGTGTGGCGCCGGTCAATTCACCGTCGGCAATCGCCTGAACGCCGTTTACGATGACGTGGTCCATGCCGGTTGAGTATTGATGCGGATCGGTGAACGAGTTGTGTTGCTTGATGTTGTCGAGATCGAATACCAATACGTCGGCAAACATCCCTCGTGCTATCCGGCCGCGGCGCGTTAGGTTGAGTCTTTGCGCACCGAGAGCGGTCATCTTGTAGATTGCTTCTTCGAATGAAACCAATCCACGCTCTCTTACGAACGCTTCCAAGTAACGTGAATTAGTGGCGTAGCTGCGCGGGTGCGGTTTGCCCGACGACAGCGGTCCGGTGGTTCGTAGCGAGTTGCCGTCAGAACACACGGTCATTAATCGCCATTGAGCGATCGCGTCGACATCGGAATCTTCCATTGAATGCAAGACGTAAGAGCCATCGGATTGCTCGTAAAGGCGGAGTGCGGCTTCGGCAGGTTCACATCCCATCTCCAATCCAATCTCGTCAAGACTCATACCTTCGTAGTCGGAGTTCGGCGGGAAGTGGGCGACTACGGAACCGGCGGCGCCGTGATTGCGACTGATGTAGTACTCGGTATCGATCCGCATCTTGGCGCGCAGGTCATCGTCTTGGAGCCTTTCTAGCGTTTTTTGCCTGCCGCCAGTCAGCGACCAGCGAGCAAACATCGCGCCGCTGAAGCCAGTGCTTGACCAAGAATATGGGTATTGGTCGCCGGCAACGTCAATCCCTTCGTCGCGGGCGCGCTCGAATCCTTCGAGTATCTCGGGTCCGCGTCCCCAGAACTTGGGACCGACGGCTTTTACATGCGATACCTGAATGCGACCACCGGTCCGGCGTCCGATCTCGATGGCTTCGGCGTGGGCTGGAAACAACCCGCAAAGGTCGTCTGCTTCTGATCGGATATGGGACGAGTAGAGCTTCTCGCGGTCGGCTACCGGTTGGTTGAGTGCGATCACCTCGTCGGTCAAGGAATAGGATCCCGGGGCGTACCACAATCCTGTGGACATTCCCAAGGCTCCCGCGTCGAGGCTCTCCTCAATGAGTCGGATCATGTGAGCAAGTTCGTCGATTGTAGGACCGCGGTTGTCCATTCCCATGACTGCGGAACGAACGGTGCCGTGGCCAACTTGAGTAGCAATGTTGATCGTCGAACCGCGTTGCTCCAAGGCGTTCAAATATCCGTCGAAGTTTTCCCAATCGACTTCGAAAGTCCCTTCGCCACCGCGAGTCAAACGTTCGCGGAGTTGATCTCTTGACGCGCCATAGAGCGGGGCGCAGAAACTCATTCCACAGTTGCCAATGTATTCAAGGGTTACTCCCTGCGTCAACTTCGAATCCGCTAACGGGTCGACGAGGAATGATGCGTCGGAATGGGTGTGAATATCTATGAACCCTGGCGTCACGGATTTGTCGGTCGCGTCGATGGTTATAGCGGCTTCCGCGTCTGTAAGGTCGCCGATGGTTTCGATCGAATCGCCTTTGATCCCGACGTCGGCGAGAATTCCCGGTAGGCCGCTCCCATCATGCACCACACCGCCCACGATCTTGATGTCTAACATTTGCCCCGCCTTTGCGATGTTCGTCAACCGCTGAGTGGATTTTATCTTCAATCGCGGAGAAGCATGATCTGTACGCTTTTTCGACCAGTTAACTTACACTTGCGTTGAGAATTCACACAATCAATCCACAGGGAGCTGAAGATTGAAGTTCGTTAGATTTGACAGCGGCAACGGGGCCGCGTACGGCATCGTAGAGGATGATGGCACGATAACCGAGATTTCAAACTCGCCGATAGGACAGTCCTATGAAGCGACCGGCGCAACTCATAGCTTGTCCAGCGTGAAGATACTCGCGCCGAATCCGAACCCGACCAAGATGCTGTGCTTGGCACGCAACTATCGCTCACACCTGCTCGGCGCAGACGAGCCGTCGCGTCCCGAACCCTTCTACAAGACGCCAACAGCGATCATTGGTCCTGGCGACCCAATCAAGTTGACTGCTGACTCCGGATTGGTCGTTTGCGAATCCGAACTCATAGTAATCATGGGCAAGCGCGCCAAAAACGTCACCGAAGAGGAAGCCCTAGACTATGTGTTCGGCTACACCGCCGGGAACGATGTCAGCGCTCGTGATTGGCAGGGCGGGCCCGACGCCGACACGCAATGGTGGCGTGCCAAGTCCGCCGACACCTTTGGCCCCACCGGTCCCTTCATGGTTACCGATATCGATCCACAGGACGTGAACATCAGGGGTTTGGTTAATGGTGTAGAAGGGCAGAAGTGCCACTCATCGGAGATGATCTTCGATGTTAAGCAGGCGATCAGCTTTATCAGCCGCTACGTCACGCTGGAACGCGGCGACATGCTTTGGACCGGTACCTCGGGCACTACGCCGCCGATCAACATCGGAGGCGACGTAACTGTTGAAATCGACAAGATAGGGGTCCTGCACAACCCGGTCGAAGCCGCGTAGTTTCGCGCCAGAACTTAAAAGGGTTCTTCTAACTGGCGCCGAAGTAGGTCGATAGATCGCCTTCAGTCAGCCAGTAGAAGACGAGGTAAGCACCGACCACTGCCAATATCACGGCGGAGATGCGCTCGACGTACTGCATAGATCGTCGCAACGGTCCTAAGATCGCGCTCTTGAACAGGGCTATCCCGATCGTCACAATCATGATGAGGAACGCCATTCCACCAGCGTAGGCGACGAATTGGATCAGGCCTGACAAGAAACCGTCGCGGCCGAAAGAGCTTGTCACCACGCTCAGGAAGATCGGCAATGTGCAGCTCAACGACGCGAGTGCGTAGCTGACACCAAAGAGGAAGTAACCGCCGAGCGAAGAGACGCGTGGATCGCCAACGCGGTCCGCCATTTGTTGCGCAATACCGGTGTAAATTTTGCCGCCGATGAGAATGTATGCGCCGAGCAATGCCATCAGAATGCCTAATGTGAACCCGATCCAGGGCAAAGCTTCTTTGACAAGTTCTTGGCTTGCGGAGACTAGCAGCCCGGCCGAGCCGAACAACGCTACGAATCCGAGGCCCATCGCCAAACTGACGTAGATGGCCTTCGTGCCTCTTTTGGCGACTCCGGAGAGACTCGAATCTTCGTCGACGTCAGATTCGTCCCGCAGGTAGATGGTTAGATAAGCCGGCAACATGACGAAACCGCAGGGGTTGACGGCGGCGACCATTCCAGCAATGAACGCGAACCCGAATGGCAATAGATCTCCGAGATTCGCGACCCATGTGGTCGAAGTGCTTTGGATGCCCAACACATTGCCAACGGTGTCGTTCGCGCCGGGTCCTTGCAAGATGCCCGTTACGAAGGCAACCACTACGAGCAGGACTGCACTAACTGCCGCAACCAACTGAATCGGGGTAACCGGTTGTGCGTTCGCCCCCAGCAACTTCATGAGTTTCACCCTCCTAATGACGACACGAACGAAGGAACGCGCGTGACGAACTGCGTCGTTTCACTTTGATGCTGTTAAGAATAACGACTCAAATGGGCATTTTGGACGTATTTGGTCGGCGTGGATCGAACTCGGTGGTGTCGAACATATTGAACTTGGGTCAACCCTAGTGTGATACCATCGAACATTGGTTCCAAAGGTCAATCTGTCTCTTTGGAATTGCTTCGCGCGCAGATAACATGAGATGACGATCAGGAGATCACCCTACAACCTTGACGACTGAAACTGCGTCTGTAGAGACGCGATCCACAGACGAAAACGAAGAACTCGAGCCCTTGACAGTTGAAGGGCTCTACCGCGCGGGCGTGCACCTAGGCCACCTCTCGAAGCGTTGGCATCCGCGCATGAGTGACTATATCCGGCTCAAGCACAAAAAACGCCACGTGCTGGACATGGACAAGACCATCGAGGCCATAGAGAACGCGAAATCCGCGGTTCGAGAAATCGTGGCAAATGGAGGCAAGTGCTTGATGGTTGGCACGAAACCGCAGGCTCGCAACGAAATTGAGCGGTTAGCGACTTCAGTGGGTGCTCACTACATCACCTCGAGATGGCTCGGAGGAACGCTGACGAATTTCGCAACGATTTCACGACGCATCGAGGCCTTGATTCAACTCGAAGAAGATTTCGCAAAAGGCGAGGTTCAAGCGCACACGAAACGCGAGCTGTTGATGAAACAAACCGAGGTCCGACGCCTGAACAAGTTCTTCGGCGGTATCAAAGAAATCACCAAGTTGCCAGATGTGATGTACGTCGTCGGTATCGATCGCGAGAAACACGCCGTCAAAGAGGCCACCGATCTGAATATTCCGGTCGTAGCAATCGTCGACACTAATTGCGACCCGAGCACCATCACCTATCCGATCCCAGGGAACGACGATTCGCATGCTTCGATAGCCTTGCTTTCGGGGCACATAGCTGCGGCGGTCTCGGAAGGTATCGAATTGGCCGCGGAACGCCAACGCGAACGCGAAACCATGCAAGCAGAGCGCGAAGCACAAGAAGCGGCAATGGCTGCTGCTCGAGCCGCTGCGGCGGAACGCGCCAAACAAGACAGTTAGAACGAGATTTACCCGATCCACAAGATCAATCAGTAGAAAACGGAGTTGTCACGAAATGGCTAAGATCAGCACCGCGCAAATCAAGGAATTGCGCGACCTGACTGGTGCTGGAATCATGGACTCGAAGCGAGCGCTCGAGGATGCCGACGGCGATATCAAGCAAGCAACCGCGGCTCTCATGGAGAAGGGATTGGCCTCGGCGGCTAAGCGCGCTGGACGCGAGGCTGGCGAGGGTGTGATCGAGGCTTACATCCACACCGGGGCGAGAGTCGGTTCGCTCGTTGAATTAAACTGCGAAACCGATTTTGTCGCTCGGACACCTGAGTTCAAAGATTTAGCGCGGGACTTGGCGATGCAAGTTGCTGCGATGAACCCGAGTTACGTTGACCGCGACTCGGTTCCCGAAGACGCTGGCGATGTTTCTGAAGATGAGATATTGCTTGACCAAATGTATATCCGTGACACGAGCGTCAAGGTTGGCGATTTGGTCTCGGATTTAATTGCGAAAGTTGGAGAGAACGTCAAGGTCGGACGTATCGAACGTTTCGCTCTGGGCGAATAATCGAAGGAGACCATCGGCATGCGGTTGACGCCGAGCTACAGCCGCATCTTGCTTAAACTCAGCGGGGAATCGTTCAAGGGCGGAAAGAGTTTCGGTATCGAAAACGAAACCGTCCGCTACATCGCTAACGAGATTAAGCAGGTTTACGAAGTGGGTGTGGGTATCGGCGTTGTTGTGGGTGGAGGAAACATGTGGCGAGGCGCAGATTACGAGGCGCAGGGCATGGATCGGTCGAGTGCTGACCACGCGGGTATGCTTGCGACGGTTATGAACGCGCTCGTATTGCAGGACCAGTTGCAACGAGACGGCGTACCAGTCAGGACCATGACCGCGATACCGATGCCGACCGTCGCGGAACCGTACATCAGGTCTCGAGCGCTCCACCATCTTGAGCGATCACGTGTAGTCATCTTCGCAGCCGGAACGGGTAATCCTTTCATGTCGACCGACACCGCTGCCAGCTTGCGTGCCCTCGAAATCAACGCTGGTGTCTTGGTGATGGCCAAGAACGGCGTCGACGGCGTATACGATGCCGATCCGGCAGTCAATCCGATGGCGAAAAAGTTCGACCACATTACGCATCACAAAGCGTTAGAACTCGGATTGCGCGCCTTGGATTCGACGGCACTGTCGTTGGCGATGGACAATAAAATGCCCATAATCGTGTTCGATGTGTTCAAGCCAAGCAATTTGCAGGGCATAGTCAGCGGCGGTCACGTCGGTACGCGTATAACAGTTGATGACGCTGGCGAACAGTTGCACATGCCACAGCAGATGTCGCAGGTCTACGTGCGAAACAGTTGACTACGCGTAACCAGTTGAGGCCGTGATTGCGGTTCAATATATGGTTGGCGAGATGAAATGTCGTAGTGGCATCAACCAAAAAGAGGTGTTCAGATGTTGGAAGAAACCTTGGAAGACGCGCAGAGCCGCATGAACTCCTCAGTCAGCGTTTTCGAAGACGATTTGGACGGATTCCGAACCAATCAAGCGTCGACCTCACTTGTATCGAAGATGCAGGTGACCGTTGACATGGGCGGAGTTAGCGACACGCTTCTTATGAACCAGCTTGCATTGATCGCAGTGGAGAGTGCGCGAACCATCAAAATCGAGGCATTCTACCCAGACGCTGCGACGGCAATAGTACGCGCGATTCAACAATCTGATCTGGGTCTGAATCCGCGTGTTGAAGGTCAGACGATTCGATTGATACTGCCTGAATTGACGCAGGAGCGGCGGCAAGAGCTTGTTCGCATGGCTCGCCGTCGAGCTGAAGAGGCACGCGTGGCAATCCGTAATGTTCGACGCGACGCGCAAAGCATGATCCGCGAGATTCAGACGGAAGGCGAAGCCCCTGAAGACGACTGTAAGAGAGCGTCAAAGTCCCTTCAAGACTTGACGGATGATGCAGTTGGCAAGGTAGGCGAACTACTCACGAACAAAGAAACGCAGATTCTCAACTGACCGATTGATCAGATGTAAGTGTCGATTGCGGACGGCGCGCGGACACGTGAGTTTCAAGGGGTTTGAATTTGGATTCAACTGAAGGAATGATTGTGACCAGATCGGACACTTCACACAACGGTCTTAAACCGGAACTTAAAGTTCCACACCACTTCGCAATCATCATGGATGGCAACGCCCGTTGGGCAATGAAAAACGGGACTAGCGTTTCGCAGGGACACCGAGCAGGTTACGAAAACATCGCCCGCGTGACTCAACTTCTGGCCGAACGCGGAGCGAAGGAAATCACTCTCTTCGCGTTTTCCACGGAGAATTGGCGGCGACCTGAGGAAGAAGTGAATTCGTTGATGGACCTCGCTTTCGAGGCTATAGAACGCGGAGTGGATGAATTTCATGCGAATGGCGTCCGCCTGCGTCATGTCGGATATGAACGCCGATTGCCGAACGAGATGCTACGCAACATCAAAGCGGCAGAGCAACTCACCAGGGACAATTCAAAGATTGCGCTCAACTTGGCTTTCGACTACGGTGGTCGCCATGAGATCGTAAACGCGGTGAAAACAATCGTCGAAAGCGGCGCGCGGCCTGAGGATATCGACGAAGCTCTCATCGAACGGCATCTGTTCACGCGTGGGATTCCTGACCCCGACATCATCATCCGCACAGGCGGGGAGTTTAGGATCAGCAACTTCATGATCTGGCAGTCTGCATACGCGGAGTTTTATTCGTCCTCGGCGTTGTGGCCCGAATTCGGCGAAAAGGAGATCGACGAAGCGATCAGAGCGTACTCGCAACGACAGCGCCGGTTCGGACTGCGCCCTGAGCAAAAGCGATAGTTCTGCGAAACTATTCGCGTGTCTGAGGAAAACAATTCCTTAAATTCTGGGTCTCGAACCAAAACGTCGGAACTCAAGCTTCGGCTGATCTCAGCCGGTGTCGGTCTGCCTCTGTTGGGATTGACGCTGTACTTTGAATTTTGGCCCGTGTCTATCGTGGCAATAGCCATCGCTGCGGTTGTCGGGTTGGAAACCCAGCAAATGGCGTTCGGCAAATCCAAGTCTTTAGCACTGAAAGGCGGCGCGGCTTTGGTCGGCGCAGTCATCGCCGGGTTAGGAGTGTACGGCGCGGCACTAGGCGAGCTCAAAATCGACTACTCAAGCGCCGACATGGCAGGACGCATAGTCGTTGTAATCCTTGTGGTTCTGGTAGCCGAATTCCTCATTACTTCCCGTTTCGCTCGATACCAAGACCTCTCAAGGAGAAAACTGATCATTTCGTACGGGGTTATCGTCGTTTTGGCAGTCACTCTATTGCCGTTCATCGTCTCTTCCAATAACGGCCGCGAGCTACTCGCTTACGGAATACTCGTCGTGTTCGCCGCGGACTCTGGTGCCTACTTCGTTGGCAAGTTGATCGGTAGGCGGAGAATGGCTCCGAATGTCAGCCCGGGCAAGACATGGGAGGGGTTCGCAGGCGGATTGGTAGCTGCTGTAGTCGCGTCCCTGCTACTGTCTAATCGACTGTCGCTGGGTTTTTCGATCGTCGAAATCGTTGCTATAGGTTTGGCGATCACCGCGTTGGGCCTCGTTGGTGATCTCACGGAGTCGTGGATCAAACGGTTAGCCGATGTGAAGGATTCAGGTGGCATTGTCCCCGGCCATGGTGGCATTCTGGACCGCCTGGATGCTTTGTCGCCAACCTTCGTGCTCATATACTTCATCGTGTGATGGCTCGGACGAAAAAGCGCATCGCAGTTCTAGGATCGACGGGTTCGGTAGGTTCGCAAACGCTTGATGTTGTTCGGCAATTCCCGGACGAATTCGAAGTAGTTGGGCTTTCCGCCGGACAAAACGTTGAGAAGCTCGCGCATCAAATTGATGAGTTTGATGTCGGTTACTTCAGTTGCGTTGACGATTCGGTTAATGCCATCGGCAACGCTGCTCGTATCTCAATGATCGATCTGGCTACACATCCGGATGTCGATTTCGTGATGCATGCCACGGCTGGTATCGACGGGTTGCCATGTGCAGTTGCCAGCTTGAGCGAGGGCAAAAATGTCGGGTTGTCAAACAAAGAATCGATTGTGATGGCGGGCGCTCAATTGAAACGTATCGCCGACGAAAACGGAGGGACCATTCTTCCAATCGATTCCGAACCCAGCGCACTCTGGCAATGTGTCATTGGTGAGACCACGAAGCCTAGACGCTACATCGTTACGGCATCCGGCGGTGCATTCCGCGACAAAACCCCTGGAGAGTTGGCAAACGTAACTCCAGACGAGGCGTTGAATCATCCTACGTGGTCAATGGGAAACAAGATAACCATCGATTCGGCGACCTTGATGAATAAAGCGTTCGAAGTGATCGAGACGTCTTTCCTGTTCGATGCCAAACTCGACGATATTGATGTCGTGATCCACCGGCAAAGCATTGTTCATTCGTTGGTTGAGATGGTCGATGGTTCTGTCATCGCTCAACTCAGCTTGCCCGACATGCGTCACCCGATACAATTCGCGCTGTTTCACCCGGAACGCAAGTTCAACGACGCGCTACCTGAATTCAGCCTGATCGATGCTGGCGAGCTGACTTTTGAGCCGATGAGCCCCTCAAAGTACCCATGCTTCGACATGGCGATGAAGTACGCTCGAATCGGAGGGACTTACAATGCTGTGTTGGCTGGCGCCGATGAAGCCGCGGTCGATCTTTTCATGGACGGCAAGATACGTTTCGACGAGATCGCTGGTGAGATAGAGACGACCTTGCGGTTGCACGATGTTAAGTCTGAATTCACGGTCGAAGATGCGATCATCGCCGCCAGTTGGGCATACGAGACCACTTTGGCACGCCACGCAACGGCTTAGACGCGTAAATCGCAATTGAGACATCTGGCGACATGAGCACAACTCTCATATATGGGTTGCTACTCGCGGTAGTGATACTCGGACCGCTCATCATCCTGCATGAATTCGGTCACTTCTTCCTCGCAAAGCTTCACAAGGTAAAAGTGCTCGAATTCGGATTTGGCTTCCCGCCAAGGGCATTCGGGATTTGGTCTGGAGCAACCAAGATTTCCACGTCATCTGATACCCGATTTGAATTCGATGACGAAGGACAGGGCTTACGAGTGGGCCAACTGGTTACGGTTATCGGGCGCGAGTGGGAAGATGGGTCGAAAGAAGCCACGATCGTGCGTCCGTTCGACCGCAAGGACGCAACTGTAGCTCAGACTTCAGCATCGCTCTTCATTGGGAAACTCAGACGTATTGATGCGAACAGCATCTCTATTGCTGACATGATCTGGTCGATCAACTGGCTACCAGTTGGAGGGTTTGTCAAGCTGCGTGGCGAGGAGAACCCGGAGGCTAGAGATAGTCTGGCGGGAAAATCCGCGCTGGCCCGAATCTCGGTAATCGTCGCCGGGGTCGTAGTAAACGCTGTACTACCGTTCATTATTTTCACCGTCGTGGTGATGATCCCGGTGCAATACATCGCTGGCGATGTCGTTGTGGCTAATGTTCTGCCCGGTTCGCCAGCGTACGAGGCAGGTGTAAGACCGTTGCAGAAGATCGTTGCTGTCGACGGTCAGCGCATTACCAACTTCAATGATTTGCAAAACGCCGTGGTCCGGAAGCTGGGCAAAGAATCGAAATGGGAAGTGCAGCGTGGCATTCCCGACCCGTTCGCACGTCCCACCGAACCGACGGTTCACTACATTGAAGGCGACACTCAGACAGTTACGGTAGTTGCACGCTGGGACCCGCCGAGGCACGAAGTGGTTCTCGACGTTAATGACCCGACGACGCAGATGCGCTTAGGCGTTGCCAGGGTCTACAACCCGAGTGTTGGCATCAATGATGAACTCGTGGTGGTTGCCGATGGCGCAGTGCGTGACGATCTGTATGAGATCGGCATATCTGACGCAAGCGAATTTGTTCCCGGTACAAAGATTGGTGACACGATCCGCGTGACAGACCGTCCCGACGGGACTGGAATTCACTACCTTGATGCCCGCAAATTCAATCTGGACCTTGGATCGGTTACCTACCTGCAAGAGGGCGCGGCTGGTGTGCAACTTCAACTTCGGAATCCGCACGTAGCTTCGCGGAGCGTCCCAATAACGCGGGCGATACCTGAAGGCATAAAAGAGACGTTCGAGATCATCACGTTAGCGCGCAATTCGATTTTCGGCGCCTTATCAGGGTCTAAGAACCCGCAGTTCGAAGGCCCGGTTGCGGTCGGCCCGGTGGGATTGAGCCAACTGTCAGGCGAAGTAGCGACTGCCGACATCGAGGTGAGTGCACGGTTGACGATAATTCTCACTCTTGCCGCGACACTTAGCATTTCGCTTGCTGTCATCAACTTGCTGCCCATTCCTGGCTTAGACGGCGGGCGTTTGGCGTTCGTTCTGATCGAAGTCGTCCGAGGCGGTAAGCGAGTTTCACCTGAAAAAGAAAATCTAGTCCATTTGGCAGGTTTCGTTCTGTTGCTCGCGTTGATCGCGGTCATCTCGTTCTCAGATATTGCGCGACTTATCGGCGGGGAACGCTTCCTTTAGTCGATAATTGATAAAAAGCATGGCTAGAGCAATCGAATTCCCCACAACACCGCGTTCAAAAACGCATCGCGTCAAGGTCGGCAATGTACCGATTGGAGGCGGAAGTCCCGTTGTAGTTCAGTCGATGACCGATACTGACACAGCTGACATTGAGGCCACAGTTTCCCAGGTAAAACTCTTGGCAGACGCGGGCAGCGAGATCGTCCGTATTACCGTGAACAATGACGATGCGGCCAGAGCAGTCCCGGAAATTGCGGACCGCCTCGCCGACCAAGACTGTAACGTCCCGTTGGTTGGCGATTTCCACTTTATCGGCCATCGTTTGTTGCGTGACCACCCCGAATGCACTAGGACATTGGCGAAGTTCCGCATCAATCCCGGCAATGTCGGGCGCGGTAGACGCCACGACGAGAACTTCAACCAATTCATCGCAATCGCTCGTGACCTTGGGAAACCAGTGCGTATCGGAGTGAACGCCGGTAGCCTCGACCAAGAATTGCTAGTCCAGAAAATGGACGAAAATGCGCGTCGTGCAAACCCGTTGGATGGAGACGAGGTCGAACGCGAGGCACTCGTCGAAAGCGCGATCGCGAGCGCGGCGGCGGCGGTAGACCTTGGGTTGCCGGAAGACTCGATGGTCATTTCGTGCAAGGTGTCGCGGCTTGGACAGATGGTGTCGGCGTACCAACAACTCGCTAAGTTGACCAATATCCCACTTCATCTCGGATTGACCGAGGCTGGGCTGGGACAGAAAGGCGTTGTAGCTACCACCGCTGCGCTGTCGGTGTTGCTGCATGACGGTATTGGCGACACAATTCGCGCGAGTTTGACGCCGGAAGTTGGCGGCGACCGCGCCAACGAAGTGAAGCTCTGCCAAGACATTTTGCAGGCACTTGGCATTCGTACGTTCCGGCCATCCGTTACCGCATGTCCGGGGTGCGGTAGGACGACATCGACTCTCTTCCGCGAATTAGCAAGCGATATCCAGAAGCAGATCGATACCAACCTGCCGGCATGGAAGACACAGTATCCCGGGTCAGAAACTTTGAAAGTCGCGGTGATGGGGTGTGTGGTCAACGGCCCCGGTGAATCGCGAGCGGCAGACATCGGTATCTCTCTTCCGGGTAGCGGTGAAAGCCCGCGAGCGCCAGTCTTCATTGATGGACAAAGGGACCGTCTTCTCTCCGGTCCGACCATCGCCGAGGATTTCATCGGCATGGTTGACGAATACGTCGAAAATCGATGGGGCTCCCGAACTACAAATTGACCATTCCATCTTCGTTGGACGAAGCCACACGGACAAAACATGCGAGCATCACAGTTTTACATCAAGACGACGCGCGAAGCACCTCTCGAGGCTGAGACGATAAGCCACAAATATCTGACGCGCGCGAGCTTCATTCAGCAAATCGCAGCCGGAATCTTCAGCATCATGCCGTTGGGGTGGCGGAGTCTTGAAAAAATCCGTCACATCATCCGTGAGGAAATGAATAACGCCGGTGCCCTTGAAGTCACGATGCCAGTGGTTCAGCCGCGTTCGATCTGGGAGGAAAGTGGCAGGGCCGACACTTATGTCCCGCCACTCGCACGGTTCTTGGACCGCCGTGAGCGGGACATGGTTCTGGCACCTACGCACGAAGAAACCGTTTCCATTATGGGGCGATACGGAATCACTAGCTATCGCGATATGCCCCTGAGGCTGTACCAGATCCAGACCAAGTTCCGGGACGAGACACGGTCTCGTGGCGGATTGTTGCGAGTCCGCGAATTTGAGATGAAAGACGCTTACTCGTTCGATGCCGATGACGCGGGTTTGGATGCAAGTTATGACGCAATGGCTGAGGCGTATCACAACATCTTCTCGCGTTGCGGGTTGAACGCCGTAATGGTGGAAGCCGACTCTGGTTCTATCGGCGGAAAGGACTCGGCGGAGTTTGCGTTGCTGGCGGACAGTGGCGAAGACTCGGTGCTGATTTGCGATGCCGATGATTGCGATTATGGAGCCAACATGGAAAAGGCGGAGTTTGTAAAGTCTCGCAACGCAATTGAGGATCTGGGTGGGCTCGAAAAGTTCGCTACTCCGGGAGTTAAGACAATCGCCGCCTTGGCCGAACTTGAAGGTGTCTCCAGCACGAAAACTGCCAAGGCAGTGTTTTACGCAATCGACGACCAAGTTTACGTTGTCGTGATCCGCGGCGATTACGATGTCAACGAAACCAAGCTACGAAACATGATGGGCGGGTCAGAGCCTAGGTTCGCGACTTCCGAGGAAGTGGAAGCGGCAGGGTTTGTGCCTGGTTCAGCTTCCGCGATTGGCGCCGACAGCTCGTACGTCATCGCAGACGATTCAGCGGTCGAGAACGCCAATCTGCTAGCTGGCGCGAACGAAGACGGCTACCACTACCGAAACTCAAACTATGGTCGGGATTGGTATGCGGACAATGTCGCAGACATAGCTGCGGCAGCCGAAGGATGTAGGTGCGCTCGGTGTCCTGATGGCCGTCTCGAGCTGCATCGCGGCATCGAAGTCGGCCACATCTTCAAACTTCGCACGGTCTATAGCGAAGCAATGAACGTCAAATTCAACGATGTAAACGGCAAATTGAAGCCCTCGTATATGGGTTGCTACGGAATCGGTACCGGTAGATTGCTTGCAGCTGCGGTTGAGGCCAACCACGATGAGCGCGGCATGATGTTGCCTAAGTCAATTGCCCCGTTCGAGGTTGTACTAGTTGGAGTCAACTTGCACAACAATCAAGAGGTGCGCGAGACTGCCGAAACTTTGTATAGACAACTTGCTGAAGCTGGAGTCGACACGCTGTTTGACGATCGAGAAGAGGCTCCGGGCGTGAAATTCGCCGATGCGGACCTGATAGGTATGCCCGTTCGCGCTGTCGTCAGCCCCCGCAGCATCCAGAACGGCGGGATCGAGGTCAAACACCGGAAGGAAGCACCTTCAGACTCAAAGATTTACGCGTTGGAGGAAGCGGTTGACGCGATTACCGCGTTGCTTAACAATTGAACTGAAAATCGCCGTTGTAAATATTGCGGGATCTCGATTGAGAGTTGCTTTAATGTGCACATCTCAAGCTCCAACGTGTTAGAGTTGATTCATTAAGAACGCGCGTTGCGACAGCGATGTGTTGAGGAAGTGGGCGCACGCCCACTTTTTCTTTTTGAGACGAAAGGGTTCTCGATACACCGTATCGCAATTCGATGGAGGTCTGACGATATGAAGAGCGACATGCTGCTTGCGGTGATGCAGCTTTCCGCGGAACGTAATCTTCCGCAGGAATCGGTCGTCTCTGCTTTTGAAGACGCCATTGCAGCCGCCTATCGCCGAGACCCCGCCGTAGAGGATCAGGACGTAAAAGTCAAACTCGATCCCGAAAGCGGCGATGTGGTCATCAACACTATAGTTCATGTCGTAGATGAGGTCGACGAGATTGATCCTCGTGGTCAAATTGACGTTGCTCAAGCCCGTTCACTCAACACCGAAGCGCAACCCGGCGACGACATCATAACTGGTGTGTTGGATTTCACTCCCCAAAGAATCGCGGCCCGAACTGTGACTCAGGTGTTGATGCAGAGGTTGCGTGGCGCGGAGCGACGACTGGTTTACGAACAGTACGCCGACAAAGAAGGCGAAATCATCTCCGCACCAGTTCGAAGAGTCGCCTCCCCGAGGATGGACGATCCGACCGGAACCCGCCCCACGGTGTTCGTTGACTTGGGCAAGGCCGACGCGACGATGCCCGGAGACGAGCAAAGTGCCAACGAACGATACCGCACCGGCATGGAGTTGAAGTTCTACGTCGTGCGAGTCAACGACAGCACCGACGACGGAGAAGGGACACCCGAAATCGTCGTCTCTCGCCGGCATCCGATGTTGCTCCGGCGCCTAATGGAACTTGAAGTACCGGAGGTGAAGTCCGGGCTCGTCGAGATCAAGTCCATCGCGCGTCAAGCGGGGGCTAGGAGCAAGGTCGCCGTCTATTCCAACAAGCACGATATCGACCCAATCGGTGCATGTGTTGGGTTGCGGGGAATTCGCATCCAAAACATCGTCACCGAGTTGATGGGCGAAAAGATCGACATTCTCGAATGGAGCGACAACCCGACAGTATTCATCGCCAATTCGTTGGGTCCGGCGCAAGTCGAAGACGTGATAATCGTTGACGACCAGACAGCTGAGGTTATCGTACCCGAGAATCAACTTTCGCTTGCCATCGGCAAAGAAGGCCAAAACGTTTCTTTGGCGACACGTCTCACGAATTTCCGCATAGATATCAAAGGTTCTGCTGCTTACGCCGAAGAGCTCATCGAACGACAGCGCCTGCGCGAAGCAGAAGCCGCCCGGCAAGCGGCTGAGGAAGAAGAGGCTGCGAGGATCGCCGCAGAGGCCGCTTTGCAAACTGTTGCCGAAGAAGCTGAGCCTGAACAACTCATCGAAGTCGAAGAGGCCACAGAGGACATCGAACCCGAACCAGTCGTTCCTGTTTTATACGTACCTGGATCGGACGATTCACAAGAGACCCCAGCGGTTGAATCCGAGATTGTTGCTGTACCTGAGGAGGACGAGACCGATGTTCAGGTTGCAGCACAACACTTAGACGAAACAGTTGGAGAAGAAGCCATAGAAGAACCTGAACCGATTATGGAGGTTCTTGAAGAGGAGCCGATCGCGCCCCCAGTTCCGTCACTGTTCGTTCCCGAAGTTCAAAGGCCTGAACCGCCCCCGGCGGCTGAAGTTGAGGCCGAAGAAGAGGACTTGGACCTCGAGTTGCTCGAGTTGGAAGAGAAGCTCAAAGAACTGGAGATCGAAGAGCAGGAACGCCTCGAGGCGGAGCGCGAAGCCGCAGAGTTGGAATCCCTGGAACAGGATATCGACTCCGACGACCTTTGGGCATTACCTGACGACTTCCAAGTCGCGACAGATACAGGCGACTCGGGAATCCGGTTCGCAGAGGACATATCTGGATACCGAGACGAGGAAGGAAGACGCGGTTCAGGCAGAGGTGGTCGCCGCGGTGGCGGGACGCGCCGTAACAGACGCTGAACGCGTGCGGGACGCGCGATATCTGGTTTCGTTGAGCGCTTGACACGGATCGATGCGCGCCATTGATTCCTCCGCGACGCTCGATCAAACGAGATGTCGAGATGCAGGCCTGGAATCGGACGGTTTCGACGCGATGAGAATTAGCGATAAGATAAAGGAAACCCTAACGCTTGAGAATGTCGTCCCGGTGGGTCTCGTTGAGTATCTGGAGACTCGAGTAACGTCGCATTAACGAGACGCTGGGAAAAATCTCCGAGAATCGTCAATGGCAAGATCACAAAGGACAAGACAACGACGTGCCGGCCGCGGTCGCCACAGGAACGGTAGCTCAGAGCGCCCGTCGCCTCGTCGCGAACCGGTGAAGTTTGCCGGTCCTGTTGATCTGCCGGCCGAGATCAGCGTTGCCGAGTTGTCCGAAGTTATACGTCGGTCTCCAATCGAAATTATCAAAGAGTTAATGCGGCTCAACATGATGGTCGCGATGAACGACTCAATAGACTTCGAGGTTGCCGCGACGATTTCAGTTCGATTGGGAGTGCGAGTCAGAAAACCTGTCGATATGGAAGAATCTGAGGCGTCTGACCGAGTTGGCGTCGATGAAGAAGAAGGCGAAACGCAACCCAGGCCTGCCGTCGTAGCGGTTATGGGTCATGTCGACCATGGCAAAACCACGTTGTTGGATGCCATTCGGGGCTCCAACGTAGTAGATGGCGAAGCAGGTGGGATCACCCAAAGCATCGGTGCCTACCAGATCGACCATGACGGACAGCTGATCACTTTCATTGACACTCCCGGACACGAAGCGTTTACTGCGATGCGTGCCCGCGGTGCCCAGGCGACTGATATCGCCGTCATAGTAGTGGCGGCTGACGATGGCGTGATGCCGCAAACCGTTGAAGCCATTAGCCACGCCAAAGCGGCGCAAGTCCCGATAGTCGTTGCGGTCAACAAAATCGATGTTACTGGTGCCGATCCGGTGCGCGTGACGACCGAACTATTGGAACACGATGTCATCGTCGAAGATTTGGGCGGCGACGTTTTGTCAGTTCCGGTATCCGCGCTCAAGGGCGATGGAGTTTCCGACCTCATCGATTCATTGCTGCTGCTTTCAGAAGTATCGGAATTCTCGGCTGATCCCAAACGCGAAGCAATCGGTGTAGTTGTCGAGGCCACACTCGACAAGCAACGCGGTCCAGTTGCAACAGTTATCGTGCGCTCTGGCACGGTTAATGTGGGCGACACGATCGTCGCGGGTGACAAGTACGGCCACGTAAGAAGAATGGTTGACGGTTTTGGGAAAGAGGTCGCGAGCGCGGGACCATCTGTTCCAGTCGAAATACTCGGGTTGAACGGCGTTCCAGAGTCTGGCCAACAGTTCGAAGTAGTTGAAGACGAGAAGGTTGCGCGACAAAAGATAGACACTCGAACGCGGCAAGAGCAGCGACGACACGACACAACTAGGCCCTCGACACTCGCCGAAGTTTTGCGACACCGCCAGAGCTACGAAGCGGCCGAATTAAACCTTGTCGCCAAAACTGGCGCACAAGGCACGATCGACGCGATTCGGCGTGCGGTTGACGGGCTTTCTTCGCCGGATGTCCAAGTGAAACTCTTGCACGCCGCCACGGGGCCGGTTTCAGAATCCGACGTAATGCTCGCCTCCGCCTCAGACGCGATGATCGTCGGCTTTGAAACTTCGGTCGAACCCGCAGCATCGCGCTTGGCAAACCAAGAAGGTGTCCCGATTAAGACTTATGACATCATCTACACGATGATCGATGATGTCAAACAAGCCGCCAAGCAGCTGACCGAACCGGAACAGGAAGAGGTCACCCTCGGTCGAGCCACCGTGTTGCAGATCTTCCCGCACGGCAGACGGGAGCGTATCGCTGGTGTTCGCGTTACATCGGGTCTCATGCGTCGCAACGCTCGGATGATCGTATCGAGACGCGGCGAGGAACTGTTTGAAGGTGCTGTGTCCTCAATGCGGCACTTCGACGACAACGTCAGAGAGATCGCCACCAACTACGAGGGCGGTATCGTGCTAGACGGTTTCCACGATTACGAAGAAGGCGACATCATAACCTGCTACGAGTTACGAGCTGTCGTAGCTCGTTAATCTGGCTAAATCTAATCGCGGATTCTGCAATGGCTAGGAGAATTGAGCGCGTCGAGAAGAATCTGCAACGGATCATCGGACAGATTATCGACGAAGAGTTGGATCCACCAGGGTTAGTCTCAGTGATGGATGTGACGTGTGATTCCGGATTGACTCAGGCCCGTGTCGCGGTGAGTGTCTACACAAAAACCGGTGACGTTGATCCAGCTGTTGATTACTTGGGAGAACGCGTCGGTTTAATTCGTCGCGAGTTGAGCGTTCGCGCCAAGATGCGACACACGCCGAAAATCACGTTCATTCTCGATACCTCTCTTGAGGACGGTCAGAGCATGATCGACTATATCGCCGACCTCACTGACAGCCGCTAGCAAACTGCGTCGTACCCTGAAACTGATGAAGCAGGGGACTACACACTCGATTTCCGGGTTTCTCAACGTCGACAAACCATCTGGATGGACATCTTCCGACGTTGTCGCCAAGCTCCGGTCCACGTTCCAGCTACGGCAACGCGGACTAAAGATCGGGCACGGCGGAACTTTGGATCCGTTAGCTACCGGTGTCCTACCGATCTGCATCGGCGGAGCTACGCGACTTTCCGAATTTGTCTTGACCGGCAGCAAGTCATATCTCATGTCCGCGATGCTCGGGATATCCACTGATACTTACGACTCCGAAGGAGCTGAGACCCACAGGCAAGATTACTCACTGGTGAAGTTGGCAGACCTGATATCGGTGATGCCGGAATTTCGAGGTGAAATTGACCAAGTGCCTCCGATGTACAGCGCCATCAAAAAAGATGGCCAGCCTCTATACAAGATAGCCAGACAGGGAAAAACGATTCCACGAGAACCACGGAAAGTTGAAGTCCAAAAACTAGAGTTGACGGCTTGGGAGCCGCCGAATTTCACATTGAAGATCGACTGCGGCAGCGGGTTCTATGCTCGCAGCCTTGCCAACGATGTCGGGCAACGGATCGGGTGTGGCGCTCACATGACATCGCTCCAGCGCACAAGGGCGGGTGATTTTGACATCGCCGATTCTCTATCGCTCGACACTTTGATCGCCTGCGCTACCGATGATTCGTGGACGCGCCATCTACTGAAACCGGATCATGTGCTCAAGCAACTGCCCAAGATTACACTTGACGAGACAGAAACCGTGGCTTTTTCGCACGGGCAAGTCATTGAAAGGATTCTCGCAAATTGGGAACCTGATAAAGCCCGGATTCGCGTATACGGAAACAACGGCAATTTCATTGGTTTGGGACGAGTCGACGGGGAAGCAAATTTCATCCATCCTGCAACCGTGTTGAAAGCTTCAATCGGAAACTAAACTCGGCGCGATTGTAGAATCTTTGCTGGTAAGAACCAACTGGTCTCACTCTGGTTTGATCAGTCCGCAACGCGCACTATCCCCCAACTAAGCCCCTAAGTTTACTTTCCGAAAATTGCACGGAGAATCCCTACTCTTCCTGTCCGCCGAGTTGATCATCATGCTCGCGGTCATTCTCGTCGCCGCCAAAGTATGCGGTGAAATCGCCGAACGCTTTCTCAAGATCCCGGCGCTACTTGGCGAGTTGGGTGCCGGCATCATCATCGGACCTCATGCTCTCGGCGGGATTCGCTTCTTTGACATCGCCGGACCGATGTTTCATGAGGTCGGGCCGTTTTTGTCGGCGGCTGCTAGCCATGGCAACGATATCGCGGAACCTGCCATTCCATTCGCCCTCTACTTCGTTGGTCAGCTTGGTGCTGTTTTGCTGCTCTTCGAAGCTGGTCTGGAAACAGACAGGAAGCAGTTCATCAAATATGTCCGCCCCGCGACCGCGGTTGCCATCGGTGGTATTGCGCTACCGTTCGCTCTTGGATTTTTCGTCACTCTTTGGTTCGGATACGGCAGTTTGGGATCGATCAGCGAAGCGATTCCCGCGTTGTTCGTCGGCGCGATCCTTACGGCAACATCGGTAGGCATCACCGCGCGAGTACTGACCGATATCAGCCGACTAGATTCGATTGAGGGCGTGACTGTGTTGGCGGCAGCTGTACTGGACGATGTCCTTGGAATCGTTGTTGTCGCCATTGTGGTGGGGATTGCTGGAGACGAGGGCATATCCGGCGCATCGGTGATCTTATTGATCGTTAAAGCCGTCGGTTTCTGGCTTGGGCTCACTATTATCGGTAGCATTCTGGCGAACCGCATTTCCGCAATGACCATGTGGTTCAAATCTGACGGTTCATCGCTTGTATTGGCGGTCACGATGGCATTCATCGCCGCCAGCGTCGCAGAAGTCTACTTCGGATTAGCGATGATCATCGGCGCATTCTCAATCGGATTGGCACTCTCCGCCACACTGCTCAAGGAATACACACTTTTCGCAATTCGCAACGGAGGCAACATACTCATACCAGTTTTCTTCTGCATCATCGGCATGCAGGTAGATCTGACCGCGCTCTGGCAATCTGACAACATCGTAAGATTGGTATTGTTCGGCGGTGCGATAACTTTAGTCGCGATCCTTAGCAAGCTGTTGGGCGCTGGAGTGCCTGCATTATTGGTTGGGTTCGGAAAGATGGGTTCTTGGCGGATTGGATTAGGTATGTTGCCACGTGGCGAAG
This sequence comes from Dehalococcoidia bacterium, assembly GCA_034423055.1. GTDB lineage: Bacteria > Chloroflexota > Dehalococcoidia > Lucifugimonadales > Lucifugimonadaceae > Bin127. Next base: position 44,224 of record DAOUJE010000127.1, read on the forward strand.
TTGCGCTGATCGTAGCGGAGATCGGTCGCGCTACCGGAATCATCGACCGAGACATTTTCACCGTCGCGATCGTCATGACCGTCGTCACTACGATCATTGCCCCGATTTTCCTCACCAAAGCCTTTGCCGACGCCGCGGTTGATCCCGATGCTCCAGAAGTTCGCGGTCATGCGGCGCAGGGTCATTAGGTGTTTCGACGAGGCAACTATCATAGAAATTCCACCGCGCCCCCGTAGCTCAGTGGATAGAGCACTGGTCTCCGAAGCCAGGTGCGTGAGTTCGATTCTCACCGGGGGCGCCACTCAACATCTATGCCTGATAAGACTTCAAACTACGCACGAATCACCGAGGTTCAAAACGGTGGCCCACTAGTAAATCGGGTCGCCGACCAGATATTGGACATACGTCGAAACGATCCGCTGTCGCGAATCGTCGTCGTGGTTCCTTCCTATTTCTCCGCCTTTTTTTTGAGACGCGCCGTAAGCGACGAAATATGTACTGTCCGCGGTGACGGTTTTTTCAACGTCGAATTCATGCGGATCGAAGAGCTTGCAGACCGCCTTTTCGAGGCAACTCCGAACAAGCCTGACAAGCCATCGATGACGCGGCTCGTCGCTTCCGAACTGGTCTACAATGCCACGCTGGCACTTGAAACCCCGGGCCCGCTTACCGAACATGCCAACAACGAATCGACATTGAGCGCAATTCAAAGCACGCTTCAATCGCTCGAGCGATTGGACATCGGGGCGGATCGTGCCTTGTTGCGGCTGGCGAACGGCGCTTCTACCGGGTTGTACGCCCAGTTGATCGAGATTCAAGGGAATTATGCCGCCTCCTCGGCATATTTCCTAACACGCGAGAACAAGGCCGCTATCGCGGCTCAAACCGCAACCAACAATCCCGAAATCGTCGCATCATCCTTAGCGCCGAACATCGTGATGTTGAAAGCACCGACACCGCCAGACGCATATTCGCGCCTTCGGGATTGTATTCAAGAACTGTCATCGACAATCACTTTGCGAATCACGCCCGACGCGAACACTGACGAAGGTTTGGCTGGTCATGAGTCCAGCATAAGGTTTTACTCCACGATGGGGCCGGCCGACGAACCGCGTGCGCTAATACGCAACATCGTTGCCGACGCACGATCGGGAATCAGGTTCGGCGAGATGGTTGTGCTTTATACATCGTCGGACTATGCCTCACGAATCAAGGACGCATTAGAAGCCGCGGACATCGTGAGCTGTGGCCCATCGCCCAGCACGTTGGCACACACTCCAACAGGCAGATTCGTTCACTTATTCCTCAATATGATCACGGCAGATATGCGTCGTGACGCTTTCACGTCTTGGACATCCTCAGCACCAGTGATAGATCCTGCAGACGGCGAAAGAGTGCCGTCGGTTCCATGGGAAGTCGCGTCACGAAACGCGAAGGTGTCAAGATTCGATGGAGATGATCGTTGGAAACGTTCGCTAAACCGCTATGCGAAGTCGTTACGCAGACGTGCGACCCGTGCAGAAGAGGTAGCCGATGAAGAGGCTGCGATAGACCCAGATTCGATGCGCGCCTTGGCCGATGCTGCGTCGCAACTCGAAGATTTCGTTGAGCGGCTGAACCGGAAAATCCAACCGACCGACCCGCGTTCATGGTCAGATTGGATCGACTGGCTCGCAGACATACTCGAAAACTACGGTGCAGCGCCCGGTGACGACGAAGATGTAGCAGAAGGTAATAGGGATCGAATTAGCGACGTCTTGTCCGAAATTTGTAGCCTAGGCGAAATCGGCAAGTCAAGAGTGGAATTTCCACGATTCTCGCGGACAGTGCAACGGGCTTTGGGAACTTCGTTGGGCGGGGATCCTGGTTGGGGTACTGCCGTTCTCGTAGCTCCGTTAGATGCAAGCATTGGCAACTCGTTCCGATCTGCCCACATTCTTGGGATGACCGAAGGGGGAATACCGGCTCCAGGCAGATCCGACCCGCTCCTTTCCGACGATTTGCGACGCATCCTTGATCCTGATGGCAAGAGACTGCCTACCAGAAAAGAACTGCTCGAATTGGAACGTGAAACCTTCCAACTCGCCCTGCAATCGGCTAAAAAAAGAAACCTCTACTGGAACAAGGCACTGCTGGGTGCCACTAACGAGTCTTATCCATCGCCTTGGTTCGTAGATGAAGTCATCAAGTCTCACAACCTCGACACGGCCCCGGTTAAATCGCTGATGGACCCGCAGAGCGAGTACGTTCACTCCGTTGTCACCTTGTCAGACCTCCACGAATCTGACCTCGATCCATCTACTGGTTACGAGTTTCGGATGCAAAGCGTGTCTCGGCATTCGTTCGATAACACCAGCATGGGAGAGTTGCTCGCCGATCCGACCAACCGTGCCCTCGCGCGCGGCAGAGACGTATTGGAGTCGCGAAGATCTGGGAATTTTGGCGTCCACGACGGTAATCTCACGGCGGCCCAAAATGCCTCCCAATTTGAACGACGCATATCGGCGAGTTCGTTGCAAAGCTACGCTGAATGCCCGTACCGATACTTCTTGGCTACGGAACTGAACGTAGACGAGCGCATTGATCCTGAAGATCTGCTCGTTCTATCGCCACTTGACAAAGGGCTGCTCGTGCACAAGATCCTTGAGCGATTCCTGCGCGATCATGGCCCTGATGCAACCGAATCAGGCCTTGCAAATCTGCGCAAGATAGCTAACCAGGAATTTGACCGATTTCAAGCTGACGACTTCATTGGATACCCGGCAATCTTCGAACTCGAAAAGGTCCAACTGCTAAGACAACTTGAACGGTGGCATCAAGCCAACCTCGAGGTGTTGATTGAATACGACGGCGAGATGATGACCGAGGTCCCGTTTGGTTTTCATGATCATGATTCCGTCGGGTTAACGTCCATCGATGAATATACGTCGTTCCAATTGCGCGGCATGATCGATCTGATCGCTCTTTCCCGCGACGGTCAACGCGCCCTTGTGGTCGATTTCAAAACCGGACGGTCCAGTTACTACTCTGAAATCGACAAGGATGTGACCGCAGCGGGAACTAAGTTGCAATTGCCTATCTATGCTCGGGTGGCCGATGAGATTCTGGATAACCATGCCGAAATATCCGCGGCATATTGGTTCGTCTTCCAAAACGGTGGTACGCGCCTGCGTCCCAAAATTCCGGTGACGCTGGAAGAGACCGAACTGCGATTCGAAGATGTGTTGTCTACCATCGTCGGCGGAATCAGCAATGGAGTGTTCCCACCGAGGCCCGGTAACCGAACCACGCATGGCGACGGACCATCCTGGAAAAACTGCATGTACTGTGCCTACTCGGATATCTGCCCTTCCAACCGGTTGATCGCGTGGGATCGAAAAAAGACATCAACTGAATTGACCGACTACGTAGCTTTGGCGGAGGGCGAGTCATCGTGAACGCTTTTCAAACGCCGCCGCTCACGGACGCTGGCACACTTTCTGCAATCCAAAACGACCTATCCTCCAACATATACGTGGAAGCCGGTGCGGGTACGGGAAAAACTCACTCCCTGGTTCAGCGGATCGTCGCCTTATTGAAGGGCGGAGTCGGGATCGATGAGATCATCGCGATCACTTTTACACGTGCCGCTGCGTCGGAGCTGCGATCCCGGATTCGTGCCGAGTTGGAAACGCTACGCAGCGAAAACCCCGACGTGAACTGGGTCACAACGGCTTTGGAGGGAATCGATACCGCGGCCTTCCAAACTATTGATTCTCTCGTCTACTCGCTGTTGAGAGAAAATCCGTTGGAATGCCGATTGCCGCCGTCGGTTGAGGTGCAAGACAGTTTCGCGGAGATGCAAATGTTCCGCGAACGTTGGCATCAGTGGTCATTAGAGCGGTTGGAAGACGACGAAGGATTCTCAAAGGTGTTGTCGACGGCGCTACGTTTGAACATGTCGGGACCATTTGGAACGATAAGCCGACTGGCTGAATCGATGAACCAAAGGCATGACGAACTTCGAGCTGCCGATTTCGCAGCCCCGACCAGGGTCGGCATTGAGACGATCATTAACCTCGATGAACTGATCGACGACGCGATTGGCCAGATGCAAATGTGTCGTGATGCAAACGACAGTCTCTACGCTAAATTCGAAGAGGTGTTGGAGTGGTACGAGAAGTTCATCAAGGGCCGTGATGTCGAAACCGAAGACGAGGCGGACGATCTGATAATGACATGGCCCGGAACCACGTCTAGTGGAGGACGGATGCCGAATTGGGGCGGCCACGAGGGTAAGGTTCAAGCCGTTCGATCTTTGCAGGCCATCATCAACGCAGTCAAATCGGCGCGGGATGCAACGCGCCAAGCAGCAACGAACCAGCTCATCGGATACGCATCAGATTTCGTGGGAACGATAGTTGAAGAACGAAGACGGGCCGGGAATGTCACGTACTACGACGGCATGACTTGGCTCATCGAGATGCTTGAGCGAAATGACAGCATCCGCAGAAGGATACAGAACGTCTACCGACGCGTACTGGTGGACGAATTTCAAGATACGAATCCCGTCCAAGTCCGATTGGTGCAGCTGTTGACGATCCCGCCCAGCGGGCAGTTGATCGCGCCGGGTTCACTCTTCGTCGTTGGAGATCCTAAGCAGTCGATTTACAGATTCAGGGGTGCTCAGGTCAATGTCAGCCAATCTGTCAGGGACCAAGTTCTCAATGACAACGCCGGTGGAAAATACCTGACTTTAAGGGAAAACCGTCGTTCTACGGGTGCGATCATCAAATGGGTCAATCATGTCTTCGGCGCTTGGATGCCGTCCGAGGACGGTCAAGCCGACTGGATACCGCTAGGGATGGCTGTCGAGACCGCGCAACCCGATGCCTTCGGCAAAGTCTTCCATTTCGGCGCCCCTTCGGAAGAACGTTCTCTGTCAAAGGTAAGGACGTCCGATGCCGAGCATGTAGCGTCGATCGCTAGAGCCGTATGTGACGGAGTGCTCAACGTTCGGGACCGCCATGACGGATCGATAAGGCCTTCACGTCCCGGTGACATCACGATTTTAACGAGCACTCGGACGAATTGGGAAACTTACACTAGGGAATTCGATCAACTCAATCTTCCCTATACCGCGGAAATAGGTGGTGCCGAAGTGTTGTCGACACAGGAGTTCCGAGACCTTCTCAACTGCCTTACGGCCATTGATGATCCATCTGATCAACCTTCGACGGTCGGTGCCTTGAAGTCGGTTTACTTCGGTTGTTCAGACGTAGACCTTTATCACTGGGCCAAAGCAGGGGGCAAATTTTCATGCGCCGCAGAATTTCCCAACAACCCTGATACGGACGCGGTTTGCTCTGCAATGAAAGTCTTGAATCGCTACAACACTCTCCGAGACAATCTTCAACCACCCGTGCTGATTGAACGATTTATCCGGGAACGGCAAGGCCGAGAACTGATGTTTTTGGAAGACGACCCCACACCCGGGCTGCGTCGTCTCGATCTGGCAGTCGAACTCTCCCGTCGTTTCACCGAGGAAGGAGCGACTTCGCTTCGGGAATGTCTGACAAGGTTTGCACAACTAAAGGAATCGAATGATTCGATTCGCGAGCAGCCTTCACTCGAATTCGATGAAGGAAAGATCAGATTCATGACGATGCACGCCTCCAAAGGCCTCGAATTTCCAGTCGTGATCCTCGCCGATCTGTGCGGTACTGGCAGGAGTAGTAACCTGCCCTTATTGATCGATTGGGAAAGGGAAGTGCAAGACGGGGATCGGATCGCGATCCGTCTAGGCGGAAACCAAACGGACGGATTTTTCCAAACCGAAAATTACCCTCAACTCGCCAAATACAATGCTGCTGCGGATGAGCTGGAGAAAACACGACTGCACTACGTCGCGTGTACCCGCGCCCGGGACTACCTATTTGTAAGCGGGTCCAGGAAGGAAAACGACACCAGATCGATCGCCGCACGTATCGAGGGGTTTGTAGGTACAGACGATGCGTTGTGGTCGGCAGTACCAGAGGAATGGGAATCGCGTAACTTCCAGCCTGATTCAATCCAAAGTCCATCGAAGACTCATCGGCCGATCAGCGACGATACTGCCTGGGTAGAAAAGCATCGGCGAGTATTGGCGGGCGCGGCGGCCCGCTCGTGGTTGACGCCATCCAATCTGAAGGATGACGATGCCAAAGGATTTTTCGCGGGATCTGATGAGAAATCTGATGAAGTTCCAGTCCGGGAATCCGAGCACTTGACCGGCCGCGGCCGTGCCGCGACAAACATCGGTAGCGCCGTGCACGCTGCGATCCAGAGAGCGATCGAAACACCAAATCTCGACATCGACTCAATCGCCCGCCTCGAGGCCGAGAGACACGGCGTCACTGACCGTGTAGGTGAGGTTGCCCGTCTCACCGCTGCGACTCTGCAAATGCCGTTACTCCGCGATGCAGCATTATTGCGACGCGAAAATGTATGGATTGAGACACCGGTGGCCGTGGCGATCCCCACCGCGGACGGATCGACCAAAACGGTCGAAGGACGTGTTGATCTCATTTATCGTAAATCCGATGGCACGCTGGGGATTGCCGATTTCAAGACCGACCGTATATTTAACCGTTCGATCACCGAAATGGCCGATGCATACATCGCTCAATTGGGTGCGTACGCTTACACCGTCCAAAAAGCTACCGGTATTCCAGTGTCAGAAGCAAGCATCCTGTTCTCCCGTTTAGCGGCGGACAAACGAGGCGAAGGCGAGTACCGTTTGCCCAACGTGCAAGCAGCCATCGAATTGGCGTTAAAGTTGGCATCAAACCAATAACCAAAAACGTTGACACGTCTGATTAAGGACAACACGACATGGACCTGCTCAAAGGCAAAAAAGCTCTAATAACTGGATCGCGCCGTGGCATCGGCGCGGGGATCGCCCGTGTCTTCGCCGAAAACGGTGCCGATGTAGGGATCAACGATATCGAGCGAGACGAAACAGCGGAAAGCATCATCGCTGAAGTCGAAGAGATTGGTCGTCTCGCAAGCTGGCATAAAGCCGACATCGGCAACACTGATGATCGTACCCGGATGTTCGACGAATTCCTCGAAACTCACGGGCAGATCGACATCCTTGTGAACAATGCCGTTGCATCCGCCGACCCGCACTTCACTAACATCACAGAAGAGTTCTGGGACTTTCTCGTTGGACATGCCCTGAAAGGTTACCTGTTCTGCTCTCAAAGAGCTGTACAAGAAATGATGAAACAGGGCGGTGGCGGTCGCGTCATCTCGATTTCGAGCGTCCACAGCTATCGAGCGTGGCCTCAGGACACCGTGTACGGCATCGTTAAAGCGGGACTCAATCGCATGGCTATTAGTATGGCAGTCGACTTGGCTGGCACCGGTATCACCTCCAACTGCGTTGCGCCCGGGTACATCGACAGCCGAGTTCTCCCGCGGGAACTAGAGCACACACGCGGTCAACTCGAAGGATACGTTGACTATGCCCGCGACTACATACCCAACCGACGCGGAGGCGTACCGCGTGACATCGCCAACGCCTGTCTTTTCCTTGCGTCAGACCTGGGAGACTACGTTAACGGACAAACAATCACCGTAGATGGGGGATTCCTAGCTGGTGGCGTACCACCCGAATCTGTCCCGCTCGAGCCCGGAATGCCCGGCGCCATCGAGTAAAGCCCCGTCGACCAATGCCAACATCCGAGGATCCAAGTGGATTCAGTACTTCAACACATCGAGAACAACGTCGACCGATCGCTCGAAACACTCTTTACGCTAGTCCGGCAACCAAGCGTCTCCGCGCAGCGCCTAGGTTTTGATAAGGCACCAGGATTGGTAGCCGAAATTTTCATCGAACACGGTTTTGAAACTGAGATCATCCCAACTCCAAACAACGGCCTCCCGTCGGTATATGGATACGCTCCGGCATCTATTGACGCGTTTCGCTGTGCCCAATCTGCCGCGGGCATTGATGAGCCGTCCGCAAAGCCACCTACGTTGATGCTCTACGTCCACTACGATGTCCAACCCACTGATCCCATTGAGCTTTGGGAGACCGATCCATTCGAACCGACGCGTAAAGGCGACCGGCTTTACGGCCGTGGAATGTCCGACGATAAAGGCAATATCGCCGCACGTCTCGCGGTTATCAACGCATTTCAAGATGAATGGGGCGGCTTGCCGTGCAACGTGAAAATCTTCGCGGAAGGTGAGGAAGAATCGGGTTCACCAAACCTTCCCGGCCTTATCGCCGATAACGCGGACAAGCTCGGTGCCGACGCTTGCATCTGGGAAGGCGGAGGTCGTAACGCTCAAAACCGTCCCGTGATATATCTCGGACTCAAGGGTGTTCTAGCGGTCGAATTGTCAGTTTCGATGCTTAGAGGCGATGCCCATTCGTCGTATGCGACCGTGCTGCCATCGGCAGCTTGGACGCTAATCAATGCTCTGAATTCGATCAAGGACACGTCGGATGACCGGATATTGATCGAGGGTTTCTACGATGATGTTCGCGAGCCAACGACTGAGGAAGATCGTGCATTGGCAGATCTGCCCGACGACTCCGATGAATGGCGCGGAACTTTCGGCAACGAATCGTTCGTCGCTGGTCTAGGCTCTGAAGACCTGCCGCGCAAACATCTTTTCATGCCGACCGCAAATGTCGCTGGTCTCAACGCGGGTTACCAAGGCGAAGGGATGAAAACCGTTCTACCGGCCATAGCCAGCGCGAAGATGGACTTTCGACTCGTCCCGGACATGCGACCGGACGATATCTTCGACAAGATCCGTCGTCACTTGGACCGCCACGGCTTCCAGAACGTAGAACTGAACCTGATAAGCGGCGTTCATCCGTTCCGTACCGATATGTCATCGAAATGGGCCCGAATGGCGATCAAAACTTCTGAACAGACCTACGGGAAACCCGCTGTCATATATCCCAACATTGCTGGATCGGGCCCCATGTACGACTTCGGATGCGTTCTCGGCATCCCGATAACCTCAGCAGGCATCGACCACCCCACCCATAAAATCCACGCCCCGAACGAGAACATAACGGTTGATGATTTCGTTCTAGGTGCACAGCACATCGCGCGTCTGATGCAACGATTTGCTGGAGAGTGGGGAACTGGCAACGTTTGAATTTCAACGTTAACTAGAATTTTCAGTTGGTGCACGAACTGACTCATAGAGGGAATTAACTAAATTGGCCATAATCCAACCTACCCCCGACCACGTCCTTGACAGTGAGACCATCGAAAAGCTCAAGACCGTCAACTCCACAGCCGTCATCGACATCCTCGCCCGCAACGG
>DAOUJE010000128.1:0-7509 GCA_034423055.1 Dehalococcoidia bacterium
AAGATGATCAAGACGCCGCTCCTTCAAGGTGAACACGTCCATATGGTCGAGGCTCACACTGACATGGCGATCGCGGAGGCGACCGACTTCTGGCGTGCCGACGTGGAATACGATGGCGGAATAACCGGCGTGATGAAGATCGCCCACGCAGCCGAGGGTTTCGGGATGGATCTCGAATTGCACATATCGAGTCCTCCTCATCGCCATTGCATGGCTGCGATCCGCAACTCGAACTTCAACGAGATGGGGCTTGTCCACCCCAAGATCGTCCAACCCGGACCACGCCTCTACAAGTGCGACTACGCCGATCAGATCGATTCCATCGACAAGAATGGCAATGTTTCGGTTCCCGAAGGTCCGGGATTAGGTATCGAATACGACTGGGACGGACTGGAGCAGTACCGCTTGGACACGGTGGTGATCAAGTGAAGCGTCGCACGATCTGCGGCACTGTCAAGTTGGCAACAACTAGCGATGCCACTCGGCGATGTTCCATAGCTCGCTGTCCCAAGCGTTCATTCTTACGCCTTTGAGGGTGTTCAAATGCGCCGAGACGAAACCGCGCTCTACCAACGGGATCTCAAAGCGACTCTGAATGTAGATATCGTTTAACTGTTTGATCAGTTCGGCACGATCCTCGCCTATCGGAGTTTCGGGGAGCCGGGCGTAGACATCGTCGTAACTAGGATTGCACCCGCGGGCGATGTTGGCAAGAGACCAATTGTCATCTCGCGTCGGTATGTGATCGCAAATCGCGTCGGACAGATATCCCTGAGGGTCGATGCTCGGACCGTTGGCGTACATCTGAACATCGGCGAAGAACCGGCGGTATGTGAATTCTGCATCATCGACTGGATCACCGCCGAAGAACAGACTGGCGTCGTGGTGCACGATTTCGACGCTGATCCCGATCTGAGACCACCAATCTTTGACGAGTCTTTGGGTTTCTTGCCTCACGTCGTTAGTCGATGTTTGGAATACGATCTCTAAAGGGGTGCCATCGTACTCTCGGATGCCATCGCCATCGGTATCCAACACCCTGTTGTCATCCAAAACGCGGTTGGCGCCAGCGATGTCTTGTTCCAGACAATCGTCGTTTGCCGACGAAACGTAGTTGGGCGGACCGGTGATCAAATTGCAGGTAGGTTTGCCCGCAGATCCGTAGAGTTGCTTAGCAATCGTCTCACGGTCGATCGACATCGACATCGCCTCGCGGATCGGTTCATACGATAGGAACGGGTGCGGGTTCCCGCCATCTATATATTCGGACCGCTCATCGCCGAGAGACGGATCAGGGTTCGTCTGGTTCAGCACGATGCGCTCGACGAGACTTGAGAACGCAGTTACGACGACGCCATTTCCTTTTCCCGACATTTCTTCAAGCGTTGAAGGCTCGATCTGCAAGTTCCACGCGTAATCGGCTTCGCCAGTTTCGAGAACGGATCGTGCCGCCGTCAACGCATCGCCGCCGCCCTTCAGCTCTACGCGATCAAAATACGGCTCATCACCCCTGTAATGCGGATTGCGTTCGTAAACTACATTCTCGTTGGGATCGAATCTCACGATGCGGTACGGGCCCGTGCCGATCGGCGAGTTGTATGAGTCGGTGCACGAACCAGCCGCCGTGCCGACGCAATCGGCGAACTGTGCTTCGCTGATGATCGGGGTGTCGCTACCGACGAACGCGTTGTACGGATAGGGCGTAGGCGCATCAAACGTCACCCTGACGGTCAGGTTGTCGATCGCCTCGACCTTGGAGATGCCGTCGAATGAACTTTCTGAAGTGCAACCCGTATCAGGATCAGTGCAGTAGACCCAAGTGAACACAACATCTTCGCTCGTCATCTCGCTGCCGTCCGACCACTTGACACCATTCTTCAAGCGCCACGTAATCGACTTCTGATCTCGAGAGACGCCGCCATTTTCGACGGTAGGAACATCCGCAGCCAAAGCCGCAACGATGTTGCCGCCCGGATCGTAGTGAGCAAGAGGTTCCAGTGTGATCGCGGCCGCGGCGACATCCTTGACGGCCGCCGACTGATACGCGCTCGGAACTGAAGGCGCTTGCCAGTACAGGATCGTCAGCACTTTTTCTTCTTCGTCCGTGACCAATTGGCAAGCTGATAAACCTATAAGCAGAATGGTCGCAAATACGAGTGTGAGGGAGACCATTGCAAAACTGCCCCGATCCGTCCCTTTCGCAAAGCGAAGGGGACGCGAACCAGCGTAACGCGGTTCGCAGGGGATGCCCGATCGGGTTCTAAAGCCCCCTTCAGTTTCCCCTTGGGCATCAAGAGGGAGGGTTTTGCAATGGTCTCGTTTGAGGGAGTGTTGCATCGCGTTTAACTGATTACTCTGTTGGCTCAGGGTCAATTTGTGGTTCGAGATCAGATGTGCTTTCGTCGATGCCGTTTGGGATGTTCGGCGGAAGATCCCACTCGTGCGCAAGATACTTGACGACTTCTTTGGACATAGAAACCAACGGCGGACCGAAGATTATCCCCCACACGCCGAAGAAGTGCCCGCCAAAGATGATGACGAATATAACGACTATCGGGTGAAGATTCAAAGCGTCCGCTTGGATTCGAGGTGCTAACAAGGTGTTTTCTACTAACTGCACGGCCAAATAGAGCAAACCCACCCAAAGCAGCTTCTCAGGCGCGGTCGCCAAAGTTACCAATATCGCCACCGCCGCGCCGATGAGCGGACCGACGATCGGAATCAACGCGGTTAACCCGGCAACCACGCCGAGCAAGAACGCGAATGGCACGTCCAGAGCAACCAACCCAACGGTTACAGCTATACCGATTGCCAAAGCCAAGATGAGTTGCCCCCGCAGGTATCCGCCCAGTGTCTTCTCAGCGATCTTCGCAACGTCGAGCAGATACGGCTGCAGAGACCTCGGGAATGGTGTCAGCAAACCAGAGCCGATCTCGCGCGAATCCTTGACCAAGTAGAAAATCAGCAACGGCATCGTCGCCAGACCGATGATCAACGAGAAAGTTCCAGACACGAGTCCGAAAGTCCTTGGCAATACTTGCCAAGCAGCGTTCACGACGACGCCACTCATATCGGCCAGGTTCTGCTCGATCTGCGCCCTGACATCGTCCGGAACTAGCTTCCTGTACTCGCCGATCCACCCCTCGATCGTGGCGCGGGCAGAGTTGAAGAACGTTGGGAACTCGTCGATGAACTCTCGACTCTGCTCGATCATCGGCGGTATCACTAATGCCAGGAAACCAGCAAAGATGCCGGCAGCGACAACAAAGATCAATCCGACCGCGATACCCCGACTAAGTTCCGGACGACTCTCGCGCCACGGCATCAACCGCACAATCACGTTCGTCAACGGAAGCAAAACATACGCGATCAACGCGCTGAACAGCACCGTGATCAGCACCGAACCCAACACGTAGACCAGCAAGAGCAATACCGCGAAAACGGCAACCGCGCTCAGCATCAGAAAACGCTTGCGCTTTATCTCTTGGTTCAACGGCAGAACTCGGACCAGAGTTGATTACCGGACTTGGGATACAAACGTCGCCTCAAGCCGCCGCTGGAATAGCCAGAGCAGGCAAGGGCAGAGGCGGGCGTTGCGACTCTTCGACCGCCCGCATCTGATCTTCTGACAGCGGTTTGAAACGCTCCGCTGCATCCAACACCTTCGGCAACAGGCTTATCTCGCCACAACTCGGCGCCGTGTGCACAGCATGTGAAAGCACCCACCACAACGAAGCGTCGATGTCCGACTGCTCGCGATGCGGGTCGTACCAAGTGTTTGTCTGCTTCTCGCTGTCGCCCCAACCGCCGCGCGCGATCATCTTTATCGTCTGGACGCCGATATCGCGTTCTTCACACTCCGCGAGCAGCCGGGTCGTTACCTTGCGATACGCCATATCCCGCGCCGCCGCTGGATTCAACGGAAACATCACCGTGTCGAAGTCGAAACGCTTCAACGCCTCGAGAATCGTCGCCGGAACTTCAGGTCCATGCCCAGTGATTCCCAGCCATTTCGTCAGACCTTGCTCGCGCATCTCAACAAGCGTCTCCAACGAACCGCCCGGGACGGTCGTAAGATCCAACTGCTCCATGTCCCCGACAGAATGGAGTTGGAACAGGTCGAAATTCTCAACGTTCATCCGCCGCATGATGCTCTCCACATCCCGCCATGCGCCGTCCCGATCCCTAACCGCCGTCTTCGCGCCTATAAATATCTCCCGTTCGCGGATTTCTGGCATCCAAGGCGCCACACGTTCCATAGCGTGCCCATACGTCGGCGCGATGTCGAAATGGTTGACTCCTGCATCCAGAACCAACCTGATCGCCTGATCCGCCGCATCTTGGTCTACATAACCCACGGCGTAAGTTCCAAAAGAAACCACCGTGCTATCGTGCCCGGTACGTCCTAATGTTCGTTTCTGCATCAGGATCCACCTTTAGATGTCGCTCAACAATGTTGCGCTGTCTAGTCTCGCAAGTTTACGGTCGAACGTGTACAGCGGCGTAGCCTCTTGGCCCTCGGCCGCGGCAAGAATCATCAGATCCGCAAAGTCGACACCGCCTTGCATGTATCTGTACGCCGCGTGGGTCGTCGCGCGGTCATCTTCCACGATTAGATTGCCCGAGGCGATTAACTCTAATATCGCACCACCGATGGTCGATCTAGAAAGTTTATACACACGCTCAAAAACCCACACGAGTTCAATCAAGACTTCACGGCACACAAATCCCGGATTTTGTGTTGTGAGTCCCTCGAGAAATCGGTTTGCCGCCGCGGACTGTGCCACATCGTCGTCCATGAGGGACCGAACTATGATGTTGGTGTCAATGGCGATCACGTCGCGCCGATCCAATGCCACTCTCTATGGCTCCTTCCGCGATCGCCCGATCCATCTCTTCTAAAGTGACCGGAGGCCCATCGTATTTCAGTTTCAGCATACCGAAAAGCCTGCTGACAGGTCGCACGGGCAAGATCATCACCTTGCCATTTAAGATCGCATATCTCACCCTGTCACCCGCTTTGAGGCCCAATGCCTCCCTCACCGCTTTGGGCAACGTGGTCTGTCCTTTAGATGTGATTCCAGATTCAATCAAGGCAAAACTCCTATGTCATCACCAAACATGATATCGCATTGCTTTCGACAATGAAGTAAGAATTATACGATTGCTTCATTGTCATCCGACATTCTCATCTGCAGCTCGCCGCGCCCGCGGCCCATTCAACATCGTTCCGATGATGGTGTACCGCACCCCGAAGTGGTAAACAACTAGCAGGATAGTAGTAACCGAGACGATGATGAGCAGAAACTCGAGATGCACGTTCAATTCGAGTTCGTTCGCCACTCCCTGCGCCATGAAGATGAGCGACAGATGCCATAGATAGATCCAGTAAGAAGCATCTGACAGGTAGCGCACCCATGCCCGCTCTTTCGACGCGACCAGCTTGAACAAACCCATCATCCCAAAGCACATTGCCCACGCGTACGTGACTTCAAACACTGATGAGACGATATCTGCCCACGCCTCTTTGCTGACAAACTCGAAGTAGAGACCGATGAAAAAGACGAAAAACGAGGGCACGAGCGCGAACGCCCAGCGACTCCTGACAGTTAGTTTCATCTGATACATAAACGCGCCGAACAAGAAGAAGCAGATGTAGTAGGAGAGCACCACCGGGTTGATAAATAGCTTTGTCGATGTGTCGGGACCCCAAGTGTCTCCAGTCATCAACAACTGCGGCACTAGAACAAGCGGTATGAGTATCCACCACACCCGTTTGTCCGCAAATTCAGCACCTAATCGGGTCGCGAGGGCAAAGATGGCCACCAGAAGCAGAAGCACCCAAAGAAACCAGAGCAACTGGAGGTCGTAAAGCCAAGCGAATGGAATCAGGAAAATCAGGCTTGACAGCGTCAGATCTTCACCCGAAGTCGTCAGCCACCACCAAGATTGAAGCGGAATGATCGTGAACGCGCCAATCAGCAAAGGCAATCCGACACGCTTGAGCCGGTGATTGATCAGCGCGCGCAACCCACGCCGTTGCCAGAGCATGGCGGTGAAAAAACCGCTCAGCAGGAAGAATATCGGCATCCGGAAACCGTGGATGGCATGGACTATCTCATCGTACGGCAGATTGAACGATGCTTCTTCAGCCACCCCGGGCCAATCGATAGGAATGAGGAATAGCGCCGCGTGCAACACCACGCCGAGAAGCATCGCGAACGCGCGCAAAGCGTCCAGATCGTGGAATCTAGCCATTTCGAATCAATCCTCAACCGTCGAATCCGATTATCAGGCAAGGACAACGAAATCCCAACTGAGGTTCGACATGGATGACATAATTCTGCGACATTTCATCTCTACCTTGAGAAGTAGCAACACTACTCTACGAAAGGGACGAAACGATGAATGTCAAGAAACTGGTGACTAAGAAGTTCTTGGTTTGGTCGGTCCTGGGGCTATACTCTCTGCGGCGATTATCAAATGGTTCACTCCAGTGCTGAATCCGCACTTGACGATTCTCCAACAAAATCCTGGGTCATTGATGCGACTCAAGAGCGCATCGGCATGCCATATCCGCGTCGTCAAAGCGCATCCCCTGGTCATGTCGTTCTGAACGTAGCGCATCCCCTGGTCATGTCGTTCTGAACGTAGCGCAGCCCCGGTCACGTCATTCCGAACGTAGCGCAGCCCCGGCCATGTCGTTCTGAACGTAGCGCAGCCCCGGCCATGTCATTCCGAGCGTAGCCCATCCCCGACCATGTCATTCTGAGCGTAGCGCAGCGGAGTGAAGAATCTCATGCGGCATCCCCAGGACGCACGGCGAGCCGTGGCGATTTCCGTCGTCTCGGAGCGGGTGGGATTGCCTTCGATGCAATCGTTGGGCGCCTGGCTGTGCGGATGCTGCTAGTGCCGTGCGGACTACTCCAGTTCGCGCAGGGCTTTCGCCACGTCCACCCATCGCTCCCAGCCGCGGTCGGCGAAGCCTTGGGCTTCAGATGCGGTCATGGGCGTCAGCGTCGAATCTGAGATCGTCTCGCCGAAGGCCAGGAGCGCGCGGTCCCAGCGGTCGGTGTGCGGCTTCGCGTGCGCCCACTGGGGATCGTTGCGCCACTCCTTCATCTGAGCGATGAGGTCGGCGTGCGTCTCTTCCTGCGGCGGTGGATCCAGATCGCGCAGGGCTTCTGCCACCGGCACCCAGCGCGCTCCCCAGCTAGTGTCGGCGAATGCCTGCGCCTCGTCCGCCGTCATCGCCGTCAAGCTGGCGTCGGAGACCGTCTCTCCGAATGCCAGCAGCGCGCGGTCCCAGCGGTCGGTGTGGCTCTTGTAGCTCGACCACTGCGGGTCGTTGCGCCACTCGTACATCTGAGCGATGAGATCGGCGTGCCGCGCCTGCCCCTGCGTCACGACGCCCAGATCGCCCTCGGTGCCGCAGGTGTCGCAGTTGCCGACGACCTGCTGACCGGAGCCCGTCGCCGCCTCGTCGTCGTCGACGGTCACGGATACGCC
>DAOUJE010000129.1:0-12116 GCA_034423055.1 Dehalococcoidia bacterium
TCTTCGCCCATGTAGACGATGCACTCGAGACCCAACATGGCGCAGACGGTGGCGGTTGCGACGCCGTGCTGTCCAGCGCCGGTTTCGGCGATGATGCGCTTCTTGCCGAGGCGCTTGGCCAAGAGGATCTGCCCCATGGCGTTGTTAATCTTGTGTGCGCCGGTGTGGGCGAGGTCTTCGCGCTTGAGCCAGATTTGCGGTCCGCCTTGGGTACCGCTGAGTTTTTTGCTCAAGTTGGCGGCGTGGTAGAGGGGAGTGGGACGGCCGACGTAGTCGGTGAGGAGGTTGGAGAGTTCCTGCCAGAATGTGGTGTCTTCGCGGGCAGCGATGTACGCGTCTTCGAGTTCGCCGAGAGCGGCCATAAGGGTTTCGGGGACGAACTGGCCGCCGTATTTTCCGAAACGGCCTAGGGCGTCGGGGACATCTCGTTGGATGGGAGGAGTTAATGTCATTGGTCTGGGTGTGGGAATTTCGCTGGTATGGGTGATTTTGAGAGTATATTGCGGCGGGTTCAGGCTGTTGGGTCGGGCATTATACGTTTCATGAATTGATCGAACATGGGCACGGTGAAAGCAGTGTCGCCGTGCGCAGGGCTCCAAATCATGCCTTTAGAGATCAACTGTGACCTGATAGGCGCCAACGACGTTACCTCACGTCCAAGCTGATATGCGATATCACCAGAGCGATGAGGTCCAGAACCGAGTTCAGCCATTGCTCGCAGATACCTTTTTTCTGAGGCAGTCATTCGATCAAATCGGACGAGGAAAAAGCCATCGTCCAATTCGGCGACAGCTAGCTCTGACGCACGGTCGACCACTTCATGGGTAATGGGCGATTCGTCCGCAACGTCCCAAGAATATTTCCCCCAAACTTGCAGAAAATATGGGTAGCCTTCGGTTCTCGAAACGATTTCGTCGATTGCATCGGATTCAAACTCGACGCCGGCTTGCATTGCTGGTTTTTCCACGGCAGTTTTTGCGTCTTTTGGCGGCAGCGGGCCGACATGCGGGAAATCAAACATCCTTTCCGCATACGACTTCGCCTTGCCCAAACGCCCGAGGACTTGGGGCAACCCGGCGGCGACAACGGCTATCGGTAAATTTCGTAGGGCAGTGAAGTGGAGAGTGCTGATCAAGGCAGCAAGTTCGATTTCCTTGACGTATTGGATTTCGTCAACGAAGAGCGTCACACAGTTATCATCCGCTTTTGCGGCATTGCCGACCGCGATGAACAGGTCTCGAAGATCACTCTCCAAGTCCGTGCTGTCAGCTAATCCCGGTTCGGGACTGAAATCTAGGCGGACTGCGATGTCGTGGTAACTCACCCTCAGAGCACTGACGAATCCAGCGAGCGCTTTGAGTCCTGTCTCGGCGAGTTCCTTCGCTTTTTCTCGCCTCGATAACTTGATAAGGGTGGAGCGCAGTTGAGGAGCGATCATTGAAGGCAGTGACCTGTTCTCTGGAGCCTCGATGTGCATCGTGTAGAAACCGGTATTTTCGGCATCTTCACGAATCCGGTCCAACAGAACAGTCTTGCCAACACCTCGTAAACCGACCATCACGATGCTTTTGCCGGGTCTCCCGGCCTTGATCCGCTGCAGGGAGATCATCGCGTTTTGGCGAAGTTCGTCTCGACCTGCTAATTCGGGAGGTTGTGTTCCGGCACCTGGCGCGTATGGGTTGAGGATCGGATCCATGAGGGAAGTTATATCAAACTTACCAAGTTTAGGCTCTAAGGATAAACTTCCTAATCTTCACATATTCACCTCCTCTTTTCGGCTTTGGCATCGACTCAAAACGTGACCTCGGTCTCTTCTTCGACCTTGGTGTCGTCGATTTCGTAGCCGAAACCGGGTTCGTCGGAGACGGTTAGGTTGCCGTTGTCGAGGATAGGTCCGTTGTTTTTGTCGAAGTGGTATGCCAGTGCGGCGTGTTTGAGTAGCATTTCGACGTACGGAGTATGGATCGGCGACTGTGAGGCCGACCATGCCATGCCTACAGGCGTGACGCCTTGGTGGGCGATGGTGATGAGGTCGTAGGCGGTGGCCATGGCTGAGATTTTGAGAACTTCGGACAGACCGCCAGCCCAGTTGAGGTCGGGTTGGATGATATCGAGCGCCTCAGCATCCATGAAGCGCTTGAAGCCCCAGCGAGTGTACTCGTGCTCTGCACCGGAGACCGGGATGTTGATCTTCTCGCGGATCTTGCGATAGGAGTCGATACGGTCCGGCATCGCGACCTCTTCGATCCAACGGGGCTGGTACTCCTCGATGTAGGAGGCGAGTTTGACGACGTAGTTGACATCCATCGACTGCCAGCAGTCGAGCATGATGTCAACCTCTGGACCGACGGTTTCGCGGAGAGTTTTGACCATCTCGACGTTTTTCATCAACCCTTCGTGGCCGGACATCGGGCCGTGTCGGAAGAACCATTTCTGCGCGGTGAATCCTCGCTCCTTCGCCATGGTGGCTCGCTCGCGCACGAGGCCCATGTCAGTGACGTTGTGCCCTAGCATAGAAGCGTATGCTGGCATCGATTTGCGGCAAGGTCCACCAATGAGCATGTAGACGGGTTGTCCGAGCCACTTGCCTTTGAGGTCCCATAGCGCGATGTCGAGGGCGGAGATCGCCATCATAGGTTCACCGTGACGCCCATGTACCGAGGTGCGGTGCATGATGTCCCAAAGGAACTCTGTGGCTAGCGGGTCACGACCGATCAACAGATTTTTCAACTGCCAGATGTGCCATGCAGTTGCCGAGAATCCAGTTGAGGATATTCCGCTGACGCCCTCGTCGGTGTCGATCTGGACGAAGGTTTGCTCGACTTGGAAAGTGCCGCTGTCTAGTTGTGAGCCCCGGTTGCCGATCTGACGGCTGTTTTCTCTGAACTCCTCGTAAATGTCGGTCGGTTGGAGCAGGCGGTCTTCGAAGAACGGACCGTCGACTTCCATGTGACCAGTGAGGTGGCGTAGGCGGATGTTGGTTATCTTCATTTCGAGGAGTGTTGGATTGTTGCGAGCAGATTTCAATTATGCCTTGTTGCGTAACAATAACGAACGATATGAGGGACTCTTGATGCGTTGATGTTACGATGTCGGTATGCGTACGACTGTAACAATCGACGATGATGTATTGGCAGTTGCCCGAGCGCTAGCGGAACGAAAGAGAAGTAGCCTCGGCAGCGCCTTGTCGGAACTGGCGCGGCGCGGCTTCAGGAGCGCGCCCCCAGCCGAGGAAGACGGAGACAGGACCATGTTTCCTGTCGCCGCCGATGCGGAGCCGATCACGAGCGAGGGCGTATATCGATCCTTGGACGACTGGCCGTGACCGCGTTGCTGGACGTCAACGTCCTGATAGCTCTTGCTTGGCCCAACCATGTGCACCACGTGGCCACTAGAGCTTGGTTTGAGGATCATCGAGAGGGTGGCTGAGTTACCTGCCCATTGGTACAACTTCCTATCTTCATATAGCCAATAGAGCTTGATCTCCTAAAACCTTCGGTCCATCCCTAAACAGCCGTAACTCCTCTCCTCGTCCGAGTTCTTGTGCGAGGATGCTAATGTCCAAACGTCGTAGGAGTTCAGCGGTTATTGGTCTTTTGTCGCTCCAAAAAATCATCGAATTTAGGAAGTCTCTTGCTTCGCGGGAGTTGAGAATTTCTGCTAAGAATCGCGTTTCTGCTTCAGATCCACATGGCAAGTAATATGCAGTGTCATCAACCATCGCGGGTTTGCCATCATCAGGTGGTATGACTACGAAGTCGAGTCTTTTGTACAGCCCAGATATGGCCACTTTCCAAGGAGTGAAAGCATATGGACCGATTCCGAACATCGAGAATGGCGGACGGTTGCGATAGATCCTGCTTCTACGCCTTTCGAACTTCGACTTGTGAGATTCTAGGTAATTCCAAGTTCGCGGAGATTTAGTAGCGATGCGCGTAGTGTCGTCGCCTATGTTTTGCTGAGTGACGATCACGTATTTAGAGCGCCTTCGATTGTGAGCCTGAGAGATATCCGAGCTTTTGTACAGCCGATATACGTATGAATCTTCGATGTCGACCATATCGCCATGACCGTTGCGGTAAGCGTTGCCTCGCTTGATCAACTCCATAACGCTTGAGCAGTCGTGTTTGATCCCAGACCTCCACATATAGCGACGATCACGGCCTCTCAAGTTGCGAGTGTTTCTGTAGGTAGCCAGGTCGGCGATTACAGCTCCGTCGTCGTACCCCATGATTGCGTCTGGTTCGGAGGAACCGATGTAAGGATGCACTTCGCAACTTGCAGGATGAGTCGGATTGCCCGAGTAAGCGATAAATAGGCAAGCATCAACGTCAACATTGAAGTGTTGCTTGGCGTCAATCTTGTAGATCATGGCCTTTGCCAATGGATAGTTGTGTTTCCAGGCGCGAGCGAGTACCTTGCGTGCGACAGATGTTTTGCACAACATTGCCAGCATCATGTCGCGCTCACGAAACCGTTCCACGAAGTTGAGAATTATCCATTCCGAAATATCGAAGTTGCCTTTGCCGGTCAGAGCGTTGATGCCTCGCTCGTTCTTGAAATTTGACTTGATGGGTATGTTGGTTCCATTTGCTGCTGCCATGGCCGTGTTGGTCACCCAAGGAGGATTCCCAACTATCAGCAATGGATCTGCCATGTCGGACAGTAGCTGAGTCCAGTTGACGCTGAAAATATCGGCGTTGTGTAAAGCCACTTTGTCCGCGTGCGCCCGATATTGCAGTGCGGATGAACAGTCAGCGATGTGCTCCGAGTTGATATCTATTCCCAAGAGGCGGTTCGCGCTCGAGAACGTTTCCAGAGCAGCAATCAGAAACGTGCCCTTTCCACAGGTGGGTTCGATCACAGTCTCTGGCGCAAAGCCATGTTGCCTAATGAGACGCGTTACGACACGGGCGAGTGGCAAAGGTGTTTGGAAGTCGCCGTATACCTTGGTCGCACTGCTGTTTTTCCTTGATGTCGTGGTCACGTTAACCGCTCGATACCTTCTGCGCTATCGGCCTGTCGGATAACGTGGCCGAACTGCAGTCTCCATTGCAACGCATTTGAGATAGTCAAGTACCCCTGCCTAGGTGGATCATTGATGATTTCTTGAGCCAAGGCTTGCGCCCCGATTTCATCAACTGGCAGATTTCGGTCGTTTATGAAAGCGATCAAATCATCTTCGTTGCCGTCGCGATCAATGATTTCCAAGATTCCTCGTGTAGTTTGATAATCGGCAGTAGTTTCTCTGTGTACAAAGATCACGTGCTGGAAATCTAAACGTCCGGTCTGCAATTGTTCGTCATCGGTTTTCTCATAAACGAACACTAACAGGTGATAGCCCAATCCGTAGATTTTTTGTCGGGCGTTGCGAAACGGACAAGATGACTGTGGTTGCGTCGAACGTGTGACTTTCATGTCAACGCCGAGTTCTGGGAAATCGATGCCTGATGCCGAACTTCCGGCTTCGAAAGTGTAGTTGACTTGCAGGTGAGCTCTGAATTTGTGCTCGGTGTAAGTGCCAATCGCTTTGCCGTCGGTCACCCCAAATATAGAAGATTCGTGGTGTTGACTCTCGGATTCGGCGAAAACAGTGGCTTCAGATTTCAGGTTCGCGATAGTTAGCTTGGTTGTCATCGAATAACTCGGTTGCAGGTCTTCAATTAAGGCTAGCCTATAAGATACGACCGGGTTCATGGAATTTCCGTTGTCACATTTTCAACTCAAGCCGAGTGTCGATGAGGCGTTGGGGCACGTTGGTGTCTTCCATGAATTTCAAACGGATCTGGTGAGCTCGTGAAGCGGATGATGGAGGGAAGCGCCACTTTGCAGGAGAAGAACTAGGATGCGCTGATCAACGCCATAACGCGCTGTTTGAAGTTGCGGATGGTTTCAAGAACGGCGGCGATTTCTTCGACGAACTCGTGCTCGTCCATGCCTTTATCGGCTTCGATGACGATCTGAGTGTTGCCGACGCGCGCTTGGGGGCCGAGCAGGCGTTGCAGTTGCGTCTTCGCTCCGCCGACGGGGGAGTTCATGATGATGCGGGCGCGTTCAGTGCTGGCGCGGACGGAGGCGCAGTCCGCCTGCTCCGCGAGCAATCGGATGCGTGCGGTTTCTAGCAGGCCTTCTACACTATCGGGGATCGGACCATAGCGGTCGCGGAGTTCGTCGCGGAGTTCGGCGATCTCCTGCTCGCTTCTAGCCCAAGAAAGCCGTTGGTGGAAGGAGAGACGTTGAGCGAGGTCTTCAACGTACTCGACAGGCACGTTGTCGTCGATACCGAGGCGGATGTCTGCGCGTATCATGCTCGGCGGCTGCCAATCGTCGTCGTCGGAACGCCCATTCGGATTTGGTTTATGACCATTGGGCGCTCCCCCATCGCCTTCGGCCCTTCTCCCAGAGGAGGAAGGGGTAGAGATTTTGCCGTTGCCAACTGCGGGAATCGGGGCAGGAATCTCACCGTTAGGTGATTGCTCAATGCGCTTTTTCAACTCTTCGACGGATTGAGAGAGCAATTGGGTGTAGAGATGGAGACCAATGGCGGCGACGTGACCGCTCTGCTCGGCACCGATGACGTTGCCCATGCCGCGGATCTCAAGATCCCTCATCGCGATCTTGAAGCCGGAACCGAGTTCAGTGGCGGCGAGGATCGTGTTCAAACGGGCGTCAGCCTCTTCGGTCAAAGATTTGTTGGGTTGGACGAGGAGGTAGGCGAAACCCTGTTTCGCACCGCGTCCAACCC
The DNA here is from genome assembly GCA_034423055.1 of Dehalococcoidia bacterium. GTDB lineage: Bacteria > Chloroflexota > Dehalococcoidia > Lucifugimonadales > Lucifugimonadaceae > Bin127. The sequence continues at coordinate 6,746 of DAOUJE010000129.1, forward strand.
GACCTCTGATGTGGTGAAGTTGGGCCAATCCAAAGCGATCGGCGTCGTCAACGATCAGTGTGTTGACGTTGGGCATATCGATGCCGGCTTCGATGATAGTGGTGCAGATGAGGACGTCGTATTCGCCGCGCTCGAAGGCGGTAATGACGTCTTCGAGCTGACCCTCAGGCATCTGGCCGTGTCCGATCGTGAATGAGGCTTCAGGGACGAGTTGCCGCAACCGACGGCTGACGCGTTCGATGCCTTTGACGCGATTGTGGAGGAAGAAAGCTTGGCCTCCCCGGTCGAGTTCACGTAATATCGCTTCACGTATCAGATCGTCGCTCGACTCCGATACGAATGTGCGGACCGGCAGGCGCTCCTCTGGCGCCGTCTCCATGTTGCTCATGTCACGGATTCCGGCAATTGACATGTAGAGCGTGCGAGGAATCGGCGTTGCAGACAACGTCAGGACGTCGACTGCGGCGCGGAGCCGCTTCATGTGCTCCTTGTGTTTGACGCCGAACTTCTGCTCTTCATCGATTACGACCAGGCCGAGGTCTTTAAATGCGACGTCGCGCTGGATCAGCCGATGGGTGCCGATGATGATGTCGATCTTGCCGCTGGTCAATCTCTCCAAGATGTCCTGCTGCTCGTCTCTGGATCGAAATCTGGAGATGACATCGATGCTGATCGGGAACGGCGCGAGGCGTTGTTTGAATGTGTCGTAGTGTTGCTGGGCTAGAAGGGTAGTCGGGACCATGATCGCGGCTTGCCGACCGTTCTGTACCGCTTTGAACGCTGACCTTAGCGCGATCTCAGTTTTTCCGAAGCCGACGTCGCCGCAGATGATGCGGTCCATCGATTTCTCGTCCTCCATGTCGCCCTTGACGGCTTGAAGGGCGGTCAGCTGGTCGGGCGTCTCTTCGAAGGGGAAGCTGGCCTCTAGTACCTGTTGCCACGGCGTGTCTGGCTCGGCTTGGATGCCTTTCGCCAACATCCGGGCGGCGTAGATGCTGAGGAGTTCGTTGGCGACGATTTCGGTGGCACGTTTGGCGCGTCGTCGCGCGGAACGCCACTCTTGAGTTCCCAGTTTGGAGAGCTTTGGTGCGGTTTCTCCGCCGCCTTGATAGATCTGTATCCGGTCGATGTGTTCGGTGGGAACATATACGCGGTCGTCTCTCGCGTATTGGAGTACTAGATGCTCGCGTCCGTCTGGCTCCTTGGTCTCGGTGCCGAGGAATTTGGCGATGCCGTGATCGACGTGAACGACGTAGACGCCTGGTTGCAATTGCTCAAGCTGCGGGCCGCGTCGCATTGCGCGGCGGTGTGTGCGACGGCGTTGGCGGCGGATGCCGAAGATTTCGGCGTCAGTGAGGATGCGTATGTTGTCGCCGTCGTCCAGCTCGAGGTCGAAACCGGAAGTTGCGTAACCTTCGGCGATGACAACGGAGGCATCGTTTTGAGCAGAAGCGACGGATTGCCTCTGATAGCGGGAATTGATGCCGGCTTCTTCTGCGAGTTCATAGAGCCGGACAGCGTGGCTGGTTATGGCGACGATTTGGGTTGAGCCGTCTTCGATTGCGCGTTGCAGCGCGATGGTAGGATCGTCGAGGACCGCACTCACAGGCTCTTCTTCTTCGAAGTCGAATGCGCTCGGATCTACGTTGTTGGCGGTTAGTTGTCGATTAATCGGCAGCGGCAGTTTCTTGCCTAGATCGCGGGTATCGATCCCAAACGGATCGATCTCTAGCCTCCGACCAACGGTTTCGATGCGTTGCGCGACTTCGGGCCAGAGCATGTGTTGAGTCGGAAAATCGATGGGGACTTCCCCACGGCGCTCTTTAACGCGCCTCACTTCCTCTAAACGTCGGTCGATACCAGATGCGGATTCCGAGATTATCCGGGGCCGCACGGCAATGACGATCGTTTCTGGTGGTAAGTAGTCGAACAGGGAACCGCGGTTGAAGAAACCGGCGTAGAAAGCAAGTTCGCTGTCGATCACGCCTTCGGCGACTAGGTTCAGCTCATCTGTTAACCGGCGAGTAGAAAGTCGCGTGAAATCGATATTGTCGGTGTTGAGCGAGCCGATCGAGTCGCGGATCGCTCGCGGATCGACGAACGATGGCAACTCTTCTCTCGCCGGTACGATGTCCAATTGGTCGACATCAGCGAATGAGCGCTGGGTTTCGACGTCGAACAGCCTCATGCTGTCGATTTCGTCGTCGAATAGTTCGATACGGACCGGATGGACGGTGCCAACGGGGAAGATGTCGATGATCCCGCCACGTCGGGACACGGTGCCGGGTTGCTCGACGGTGGGTTGCACCTCGTAACCAGAAGCGGTGAGATGTCGCATCGTCTCAGCCAAATCGATGCGGTCACCAACGCGCAGTAGTCGGATGATGCCATCAAATACGGATTTTTCGACGGTTCGTTCGGCGATAGCGTGTACTGATGCGACGACCAACGGCGGGTTAGGCTCCCCGGGCGAATAATGGCGGAGTGCATCGAGCGTTATTAAGCGCCTTTGTGCGGTACCACGATCTGGTTCGTAACGTTCGAACGGGATGCTGCCAGTTTCGATGAAGTGGTGGATCGGTGATCCATCTTCGTCGACATCTGGAGCTCCTGTCCAAGTGGAAAGTTGATCCACGATGCGCTGAGCCGAGTCGGGATTCGGCGTGATGACCAATGTCGGCAATCCGAGATTGCGCCAAAGCGCTGCGATCAGAAGAGGATTTGCCGGCTCCGGACATAAGGTTGGGACATTGGCGCGCGGTTGAGCGAGCAAACTGCCAATTGTTGCGAACTGAGTCGTACCGGCTAATCGGTCGGCTAGGGTCGCAAGGAATGGTTGCGTTTTTGACGGCATGCAGTTACGCGCGCTGATAGCCCGCAAACGGTTGCGGGCCAGTTCTTAGGGTTCGATTCTATCGTTCGTCTGCAAAAAGTAGATGTCGATGAGCCGCGAAATTACGCAGGGTTTGCAACTTTATAATCTCACCTATGACGCGCCTCCCTGCTACGACGAACCCAGATAAGCGCGCGATCAGGCGTGCCGTGTTCAAATTGGGCACCAATATCGTTACTCGGGATTCAGGTGAGCTCGACATCGAGACGATCACCGGTCTCGTGAGGCAGCTAGCGCAGGCGCACTGTTCGAGTATGGAGGTGGTGATCGTATCCTCTGGCGCGGTGGGTGCTGGTATGGATACGTTGATCGCCCGCAGTCCTAAGAGTAGAGCAAGACTTCGACGACGGAATGTGACGGCTCGGCAAGCAGCGGCGGCGATCGGGCAGGTCGATGTAATCGCGTTGTACAAGAGCGAGTTCGGGCGGTACGGGATCGATGTGGCGCAGACATTGCTGTCGCGGAGCGTGCTGAACCAGCGTGATGGGTATCTAAATGTGCGTGGCACAATGGAGATGCTGTTGGAGGCGGGGATCGTGCCGATCGTGAACGAAAACGATGTCGTTGCGGTCGAGGAAATCGTAGGTGTAACCTACGGCGACAATGATCGTCTGTCGGCGATGCTGGCGAATGTTTTAGATGCTGACTTGCTAGTGTTGCTGGGAGAGATGGATGGTTTACACACCGCGGACCCGCACGAGGACCTTGACGCGGCGCTGATACATGACGTGTACGAGATAACAGATGAGATCCGCGGCTTCGCGGGTGGTCCGAGCGATGACCGCGGTAGTGGTGGGATGCGAAGCAAGCTGGCAGCCGCGGAAGTAGCGACGTTATCGGGCGTAGACATGGTGATCGCGGACGGGCACGTCGAGAATATCGTCGCCAGATTGCTTGCCGGAGAGAAGATTGGCACAAGATTCCATTCGCTGGTCCCGCCGACCGAGAGTAGGAAACGATGGTTGCTTACTGGTGGCACCGAAGCGACTGGCGCAGTCACGATCGACGACGGTGCGGTTCTGGCGTTGACTGAGAGGGGAGTGAGTCTGCTCCCGGTCGGCGTCACCTCGGTTGAAGGCGATTTCGATCGTGGCGATATCATTGGGGTGAAGTCGTTGTCGGGCAAAGATGTCGCTTGGGGTCTTAGCAACTACTCGGCAGCCGAGACGCGACTCGTGATGGGCAAAAGATCGGACGAAATGCCCGACATTTTGGAAAACTATTTCGGGCGCGAGATCGTGCATCGCAACAACATGGCGATCGGGGCGATCGGGGCGATTGGAGCGATGGAAACGACATCATAACGACCAATGCCTTCATTGGATTGAGAGTTTCGCAACGGTTTCCACCGTCGCGGCGATACATCAGGATGACAGCGAAGAGATGGTTACAGTAGAAAAACCGACAACAATGGCGGCGGCAGTGGATATTCGCGCCATGGGTTCGGCGGCTCGTACGGCGGCAGAAGAGTTGGGGCGTTGCACTCCCGACCAACGCGACAAGGCACTCAGAGGGTTGGCCACTGCGCTCGAAGTTGAGAGTGATCGCGTGTTGGCTGCGAATGACGCCGATTTGGCGGCAGCTAGAGCCGACGGTATGGATGAGCATGTCGCCGAGCGTATGATGCTGAACGCGGATCGCATCGCTGATATGGCGAGCGCAGTGGTCAACATCGCGGATATTGAGGACCCGGTCGGGGAGATCTTGGAAGAGCGAGAGGCGTATAACGGGATGCTGATACGCCGGGTTCGCGTTCCGCTGGGTGTCATCGGCGTCATTTACGAGAGCCGCCCGAACGTGACGATCGATATCGCAGCGTTGTGTTTGAAAGCTGGAAATGCAGTGATACTGCGCGGCGGCAAGGAAGCGATCCAGACGAACTCGACATTGGCGTCCTTGGTACGAGAGTCGGTCGTGGCGGCTGGATTGCCCGACGATGCAGTCCAGTTCGTCGAAACAACAGACCGTGCCTTGGTCGGTGAGATGTTGGAGATGGACGACTGCATCGATCTGTTGATTCCGCGTGGCAGCTCGGAGCTTGTTCACATGGTGGCGGAAAAAGCGAAGATGCCGGCGGTCACAGGTGGGATAGGCGTGTGCCATGCGTATGTCGACGCATCGGCGGACATCGATAAGGCGGTCGATGTGGTCTTCAACGCAAAGGCGCAACGGCATACAGTGTGCAACGCGTTGGATACGCTGCTGGTTCACGAGAGCGTCGCGGGTTCAGTTTTGAATGGTTTGTCTGATCGACTGTCGGATGCTGGTGTCGAGGTGCGCGCCGACAATCGTGCTTGGGCATTGCTCGGCCCGAAACGACGAACGTTGCAGGTCAAACGGGCGGACGAGGACGACTTCGGCACGGAGTTTTTGGCGTTGATATTGTCGGTGAAGGTTGTGCGTAGCATCGACGAGGCGTTGGAGCACATCAGACGCTACGGTTCGGGTCACTCCGAGGCGGTGATCGCCGCTGACGCG
>DAOUJE010000130.1:0-23363 GCA_034423055.1 Dehalococcoidia bacterium
TCTTCGCATCGACGATGTCATCCGTAAACTTCACCCCGTTCGCCTCGCCGCTCGCTACGATCTCCTCCATCACCGTTCGGATCGTTTCCGTTCCACCTTCCATCTCCAACACCTCCGGCAACGATGCCCGCGCCGCCGTCACGATCGTGCCTAACGCACCGATCGCCACCATCTTCGACCACAGCGATGCTTGGATGTCGGAACTCACATCAACTTGTATCCCGGGTACTGACAACACGTCTCGTATCTCTTCTACCCGCTGAGTTACGGAACCATCCCGCTCGCCGAACTCTATGCGCGCGGCACTGCCGGTCTGAACAATGTGCCCGGGTCCTGCGATAGAAGTCTCGATGTAAGTCGCTCCCTCCAAAACCTTCTTCCAGCCGAACTCGCTCGCCAACGACTCTCCACCAGTAATCCCGTTCTGCACTGTGAGGACCACGGTACCGTCGCCCACCAACGGGCGCATCGTCGGTATCGTCTCAGCATTCGAGTAAAGCTTCACGCAATGAAGTACTAAATCCACTACACCAGCCTCTTCCGGCATCAGCGCTACTTCAGGGCGAACTACGTAGTTGCCCCAGTGAGACTCGATTCGCAGTCCTTCCCGCCGCATAGCCTCTGCATGGTCACCCCTGGCAATCAACACGACATCCGCACCGCTCCTCGCCAACGCACCTCCATAATATGCGCCGACCGCTCCCGCTCCCATGACGGCAATCTTCATCTCGAACTCTCCTTTCTGCGAAACACCAACATCCAATTTCCGAATCTCTAGATTATCCCTTTCAAACCACGACCAACCATCATTCAAAATCATGCCCATCCTGGTTCAAACCTATCAATTAAAATCGCGCGAATGTCATCTTCACTTCAGCGATCCGATGGTCGACGCTACGACGAGTGTCGACCGATATCGATCGAACCCGGTTTCATGCCTAACGCCGAAGGATCGGCACTAGTCAAACTCGGCAACACGTATGTCATCTGCACTGCCACCGTATCCACTGACGTTCCGCGTTGGATGCGCGGGCGTGGAACGGGTTGGGTAACCGCCGAATATGGCATGTTGCCAAGATCAACCGACGAACGTATTGATCGCCGTCGCGCCGCAAACAGTGGTCGAAGCCGTGAAATCGAACGCCTGATTGGTCGGTCGCTACGAGCCGTCACTGATATGTCTGCACTCGGCGAACGCGCAATAACCGTGGACTGCGACGTGCTTCGAGCCGATGGCGGAACTCGCACCGCTTCGATCACCGGCGGATACGTCGCCTTGGCGCAAGCCATCGAATCCATCCAAACTCAACGCAGGAGTGATACCCGTATCCTCACCGATAGCGTATCTGCGATATCCGTGGGAATCGTCGGCGGTAAATGCATGCTGGACCTTCCGTACGAAGAAGACTCCCGCGCCGATGTCGACATGAACATCGTCATGACAGGATCGGGTGATTACGTCGAGGTCCAAGGAACTGCGGAAGGGGAACCTTTCTCGTCATCTCAGTTGACAGAGATGCTCGAGCTTGCGCGCATAGGATGCGACTCCATGTCAAGCGCTCAGCACCAAGTTCTTCGCATGGGAATGACGCTTGACTGATAGCGATAAAAACGAGGTTGCGGGGTCGAGTTATTGGGATGATGTCCATCGCGCTCTTTCTCCGGGAAACCATGGCAAATACCTTCCGAAGTTGGAACTGCCGTGGAGAACCGCCAACGAAGTGCTCGGACGTTGGAGTTGGGCACTTGAACTGGTATTCGTGGGTGCTGTTACACTCCTCGCTTTCTGGCTGCGGTTCTTCGACATCGGCTCGATCCCGTTGGGTATCCACGGCGATGAAGCCCTGTTCGGTATCGACGCCCTCAACTTCATAAGCGGCGAACATCGAGGGATGTGGAACGGCTCCGCGTTGGGCAACCCGGGCGGTTACGCTTGGCTTCTGGCACTTTCGTTCACGATCGGAGAAACCAACGTCACCTGGCTCCGCATGGTCTCCGTATTGTCGGGGGCCATGCTCGTCCCTGCGGGATACATGCTCGTGCGTCAAGTGATCGGCCGCGATGTCGCTTTACTGTCCGCGATCATGATCGCGACCTCGTCTTGGTTGATCTTTCAAAGCAGAATCGCATACCAAATGATCGTCGTGGTCCTCGTGATAACGTTGAGCATGTACATATTGTTCGAAGCTGTGAAAAGACGCGATATTGTCATCGCAGTGCTTGGAGGGTTGGTGTTCGGTGCAGGATTGTATACATTCAAAGCCTATCTGATATTTTTCGTAGCAATGACCGGATTGATCCTGTTGTTGACATACTTGCCGACAGAGTTACGCCGACGCCGAGAAACATACGTGTTCCTTATCGGCTCACTCCTGATCGGCGCACCATTGTTGATCTTTTATATGGAAAGTGGATATATCGTCCAGAACTACACCGATTTCTACATCAAATCGAATTCATTGAGCCTCTCAGATCTGTTATCGCGATGTGCTGAAGTGTTCTTCTTCGCCAAGAACCCAATTGGCGACGGCGGAGTCGACGGCGCACCTTCAGCGCCTCTGCTGTTGAACTTATTTGCTCAAGCTGCATTCTTTCTTGGTGTGGCCACCATCGTTTTGTTCATCAAGCATCGGCCGTATCAGTTAGTAGTACTTGCTTTCCTAGTCGCGATGGTTCCAGCAGTCTTAACGCTCGAAGGGGAAAGTCGACGATTCTTGCTCGGGATCATGTTGCTGTTAATCGTCGCTTCCATCGGTGTGAAGTCTTTGGTGATTGGTGCTTGGGTCGTAACTTCTAAAGTTCTTGACGACACCGATACAAGCAACTTGAATCTCAACAGAATCAAAGATGGGCGGGCATTTTTGATCGTCGCGTCCGTGATCGTGATACCGTTCTTGGCCCTTTACATCATCGACAATCGACAACACTTTGAGGATTGGCAAAACTCCAAAGGTGGTTTAGATTGGTATTTCGAGCCGGGCTATTTCGGTGCACTGAAAATGATTGACGAACTCGATGAAGATTACCGCGTTGTGTCTTTTTCAGGCCGAAGGCACTCGACAGATCATCGAATCGAGTTCCTTTATCCGAATCTCGAAACCATCGAAGGTGCCACCGAGCACGGTGGACCCGGTGTGATTACGCGTGAAATGGTCGACGGCAATACAGCGTTTATCCTCTTTGATGATTACGTTCGTCTGACGGAGGATTTGGAGTCCATGTTCCCCAACCAAACCAAGATCGTCCGATACAGCGACGATTTCGGTAGACCGCATCGACATCATTGGTACACCGCGTATTTGGTCAGGGATGGTTAGCACGTCGGTCAAAATCTCTTCATCGAATCCCAACGCGCGTGTGGCGCGGCCAGTATAGTTCACTACACGTTGCAACATGAATTGAACCCAAAACACCCCATCTACATCTCTGTCATAGGTGGCGATCGCGACCACACGACCACTGAAGGTCTCGAACTCGCCGAGGAAGTCGGTCGCCACGTCGCGGAATCCGGCTGCATCCTTGTCAACGGCGGCATGGGCGGCACTATGGAGCGCGCCGCCAAAGGCGCCAAATCCGCCGGCGGAACAACCATCGGCATCCTCTCCACCACTGATCGCAATCAAGCCAACCCGTACATCGACTACGCCATCCCTACTCCTCTCGGTTTCGTCCGAAACGTCCTCGTCGCGAACGCGAGCGATGCTGTCATTGTGCTCCCCGGAAAATGGGGCACCTCCAACGAACTCAGCTTCGCAATGATCGCAGGCGTACCCGTAGTCGCTCTCGAAGGATGGGAAACAAATTTGCGGGATGACGGGGGTAGATCGCGTTTCACGGAAGTTCTGTACGCCCCTAATGCCGCTGAAGCCGTGACTAAAGCGATCGAACTCGCCCGTCAACGGCGCGCCTGACCCGGATCACAGATCCCTCGCTTTCAATCACACCTGCGCGTTAACAGAATCGCGCGTTCATATTGCAAACTTGTTGAGAATGAGCAACATCAAATTCGTACGCGGTAAAGAGATACTCGACTCCCGAGGCAACCCTACGGTCTACGCCGAGGTGTTGCTCGAGGACGGTACCCGCAATGGTGCGTCCGTACCCTCTGGCGCGAGCACGGGTGAAAACGAGGCGTGGGAGCTGCGTGACGGCGACCCCAATCGATTCAACGGCAAAGGCGTGCTCCAAGCGGTCGCCAACATCAATGGACCGTTGAACGATGCCGTGGCCGGTCTCGATGCCAACGACCAACGCGTCGTCGATGCCGCAATGATCGACGCCGACGCCACCGGCAACAAATCTCGCTACGGCGCAAACGCCATGCTCGCCATCTCCATGGCCGTCCTCCGGGCCGCATGTCGCAGTCAAGGCGAATGGCTCTACGACCTAGTAGCCGACCACATCGGCAACGAAGACAAATACGTTCTTCCCGTTCCGATGCTAAACATCTTCAACGGCGGAGCACACGCGGCAGGATCGACCGAGTTCCAAGAGTTCATGGTCATGCCCGCTGGTGTCGAGTCGCTGTCTGAAGCCCTCCGAGCAGGATCAGAAATCTACCAAGCACTCGGAAAACTCCTGCAATCTGAAGGATTATCCACATCCGTCGGCTTTGAAGGTGGTTTTGCACCCGTCGGACTCACCAACCGTCAAGCTCTCGGCTACGTAACGCACGCCATCGAATCAGCGGGATACCTGCCCGGCGAAGAGATTTTTATCGCCCTCGACCCGGCAGCCAGCGAGTTCTACGTGCCCGAGGTCAAACGCTACAGCATGAAGCGCGAAGGGCTCAGGCTCACCGCGCAGATGATGGCCGACGAGTACGACGCCTTCTGCGCCGAATACCCCATCTGCAGCGTCGAAGACGGACTCGCAGAAAACGATTGGGAGGGTTGGCAGATACTCACTGAAACCATCGGCGATCGTGTCCAACTTGTCGGCGACGACCTTTTCGTAACCCAAACTGCGTTCCTCGAACGCGGCATCAACGACAAAGCTGCTAACGCGATCCTGATCAAACCGAACCAAGTCGGAACCGTGACCGAGACCCTAGACACCATCCGCAGGGCCCGCGAAGCCGACTTCGGAGTCGTTGTCAGCCATCGTTCCGGCGAGACTGAAGATACCACCATCGCCGACATCTCGGTTGGTTCAGCATGTGGTCAAATCAAAGCTGGCGCACCAGCCCGTAGCGAGCGCGTTGCGAAGTACAACCGCCTCCTTCGTATCGAAGATTGGGCGGGCGAAAAAGGCCGATACGCCGGCATGAGCGTGATTAAAACCGCGTGACGAGGATTCCCGTCGCGGTGTAATCTGCAACTAGCAGAAGCTCTAAACGCAATTCAAAGAAACCATCCACAATCATCAAGCAGCCCAGGACCACCAATATGAGCAGAACCAAGATCGGTATCAATGGCTTCGGTAGGATTGGACGGCAAGTTTTCCGAACGATCAACGAACGACATCCCGACAAGTTGCAAGTAGTCGGGATTAACGACCTTGCAAACCCGCAACAGCAAGCGCACCTCCTCAAATACGACTCGACCTATGGCAGATACGACGGTGATGTCGAAATCGCTGACGGATCTTTGGTCATCAATGGAGAGACAATCACCGTCTTCTCCGAACGCGACCCGACCAATATCCCATGGGACGACGCTGGTGTCGAAATCGTCATCGAGTCAACTGGCTTCTTCACCGATGCCGAACAAGCATCTAGCCATCTCTCAGACGGCGTAAAGAAAGTCATCATCTCAGCACCTGCAACCAATGAAGACATCACCATCGTCCTCGGCGTAAACGAAGACCAATACGATTCGTCAAAGCACAACGTCATCTCGAACGCGTCCTGCACCACCAACTGCGTCGCCCCGATGGCCAAGGTCCTGAACGACGCGTTCGGCATCGAACATGCCTTGATGTCCACTATCCACGCATACACAAACGACCAGGCCATTCTCGACCAAGTCCACAGCGACCTCCGACGCGCCCGTGCCGCTGCTAACAGCATCATCCCGACGACAACTGGTGCAGCAAAGGCGGTGACTCTAGCGATACCCGAGCTATCTGGAAAGATCGACGGCATGGCATACCGCGTACCGGTCATCACCGGTTCGGTAACCGACCTTACTGCCCGACTATCGAAACCGGTAACATCAGAAGAGGTGAACGATGCCTTCAGAGCAAGCGAATCTGGCGACCTCAATGGCGTGATGCACGTATCCGACGAACCGCTCGTATCCTCTGACTACATAGGCGATCCGCACTCATGCACCATCGACGCGCTCTCGACTGCCGTCGTCGCCGAGGACGGTTCTGAAGCCGGCACGTTCGTCAAAGTGGTCGGCTGGTACGATAACGAGTGGGGTTACTCGAGCCGCACCGCCGACGTTACCGCGCTAATCGCAGCATCCCTCTGAATTTGACTCCGAACACCGACAGCTACACATCCTACGCCAAGTCAGCATTGACGATTTCCCAATCCCGAGTTTCCGACTTAGGGCGTGGCACGAGGAAATTCCGGCCACGGAGCACCCGCGCATATCATGGTTGATATCAGCACTAACGAACAAATCGAAACAATCCAAACCAACGGGACCCTGAACACCGCCTCAAATCTGAACCAACGTCACGTGGTCGACGACATGGACGCGTTCCTCAACGTCTTGCCCGAATCATTCTGCGCGGGCCTCGACGAAAAAATGGGTGAACGACACGACATGTCCAGTCTCCTAGAAGTCATCGTCGATCTCGGCCGCGTTCCAGAAGCACGTTTCGTCGATGGCTCGATCGTGTTGAGCGACGAAGAGGTAACTAGGGAAGATATCGCTGGCGTTATTGCCGGACTCGGGCGTTTCGGTGACGATAACCGCGCCGGCATCGAACGTACCCTCCACCGCTTCTCCGTCATCCGCGACCGCGAAGGCAACCCTGTCGGCCTCACCTGCCGCGTCGGTCGCGCCGTATTCGGCACCGTGCGTCTAATCCAAGACCTCATCGAATCTGGTCGTAGCGTCCTAATACTTGGCCGACCTGGCGTGGGCAAAACCACCATTCTCCGCGAAGTCGCTCGCGTTCTCGCCGACGACGCTTCCCGACGCGTCGTAATCGTTGACACCTCCAACGAAATCGGCGGCGATGGCGCAGTAGCCCATCCAGCAGTCGGCCGAGCGCGCAGAATGCAGGTGCCCAACACCGAGTTGCAGCACCGAATAATGATCGAAGCTGTCGAAAACCATATGCCCGAAGTCGTCGTTATCGACGAAATCGGAACCGAGTTGGAAGCTATCGCCGCGAGAACCATCGCCGAACGCGGCGTGCAGCTCGTAGCAACCGCACACGGCAACACCTTGGGCAACGTCATCAGCAATCCGACTCTGTCCGACCTTGTAGGCGGGACGCAAGCCGTAACTCTCGGCGACATCGAAGCGCGGCGGCGGCGCACTCAAAAAACCGTCCTTGAACGCAAGCACACCCCAACTTTCGATGTCGTCGTCGAGATGCGAGAGCGTTACTACTTGGGCGTCCACAACGATGTCGGCAGAGCAGTCGACCGAATGCTCCGCGGCCTCCAAGTCCCGCTCGAAATGCGCCGACTCAAGGAAGATGGTTCCGTCGAATCTCAAGTCGAAGACGCCATGGAATCCGAAGACGGATTTGAAACTGCCGCCTTCGATCTCAACTCCATACGATCCCCACGTCGCTCATTCGAACCGGCAAACGAAACCGCGAATCGCAACGGGAACGGCAACAGCGTTAAGCGGAATAAATCTGCGTCCGACGATGAAGACGCATTACCCGATCATCCTCCCATCCGTGTGCATCCGTTCGGCGTTCCTCGTGAAACATTGCGAGCCAGCATCCGAGCCATGGGCGTACCAGTCGCACTCTCGGAATCCGCCGCCGATGCTGACGTGCTCGTCACAACCAAACTGCAGTACGGCCGCCGACCGCCGGCCGTCAAACGCGCTGAACGCGATGGCGTTCCCGTCTACGTCCTCCGGCGAAGCACGCGCGAACAGATCGAACAGTTCCTGAGCCGATTCGAGATCGAACGTTCGGGATTCGCGAACGGCAAATCGAGCGGACCGCCCGAAGACGAATTCATCGTAGAAGAAGCGCTCGAAGAAGCGGAACGGGCCGTCGAACGCGTATTGAGTGGTGACCGCAAGATCAACCTCTCGGCCCAATCCGCTCACATCCGCCGACTGCAACACGCTTTGGCCGCACGTTACAACGTCGGCTCCGCCAGCACCGGGCACGAACCCAACCGCCACGTCATCATCCGTCGCAGGCGGCGATGATCCGCACAAAAACGGCATAGACTCGGTATCCTCATCATGCCGCGCAGGTCGGTTCACAAAGCGCCATTCATCTCCTTTGAAGGCGGCGAAGGCGCAGGGAAAACTACACAGGTAGAGTTGCTCAGGCAGCGCCTCGAACACCTGAACCTGCCGGCCTTGGTCGTTCGTGAACCTGGCACGACCCATCTCGGGGAGCAAGTCCGCGAAATCATCAAATCACAGAGCAGCAACGTCCCCGCGGCCGACGCGCTCCTCTTTATGGCCGCTCGCGCACAACTCATGCACGATGTGATCGTTCCTGAATTGAATAAAGGCACCACGGTAATCGGCGATCGCTTTTCAGACTCCACGATCGCCTACCAAGGTTACGGAGGAAACCTCAACCTAGACCGCCTGCGTCACGCCAACGAACTGGCAATCAACGAAGTCGTTCCAGACCTCACAGTCCTGCTCGACGTACCTCCAGAAACCGGACTCGGTCGGCGCGACACTGAAGACGACTCCATTGGCGAAACCCAACGCCGCTTCGAGGAACTACCGTTACGTTTCCATCGCAGCGTCCGTCGTGGCTACCACGAACTCGCCAATCGAGAACCCAGCCGATGGATCAAAATCGACGCCGCAAGACATCCCCACGAGGTTGCCCAAGACGTCTGGCGTCACGTCTCCGAATTCTTCGATTTGAATTAACCTGAAACATCGCGGCTGAAATCCCGATCACAATCCCAACAGAAAGAGAATCCCAATGCGAACCAACACCATGAAGCGAAAGATGCTCGACGGCGGAACCACGCTCGGACCGTTCGTCGGATGGCCCGCTCCTGCGTTGGTCGAGCTCATGGGCTGGGCAGGTTTCGACTTCGTCGTCATCGATTGCGAACACGGCATCATGGACTACGAGACCGCCGAAAACATGATCCGTGCCGCCGAACTCTCCGGTACTACGCCCATCGTCCGCATCGGCATGAACGACCAGCAGCACATCCAGCGCTACCTCGAAGGCGGCGCGCAAGGTGTCATGATACCTCTCATCAACAACGGCGAACAAGGCCGCGCCGTCGTCGACGCCGTCAAATACCCGCCCATCGGCAAACGCGGCGGCTTCTCCGGACGTAGCGCAATGTTCGGCATCCAAGACCAGGCCGAATACGTCAAACAGGCCAACGAAGAGACTTTCGTCTGCCTCCAAATCGAAACGCCCGAAAGCATCGAGAACGCCGACGAGATCATCGCCGTCGAAAATGCCGACTGCATCTTCTTTGGCCCCGGCGACCTCTCCCTGAACATGGGCTACCCCGGACAGATATCCCACCCCGAAGTCGTCAGCGAAATCGAAACCCTCGTCAAGAAGACGCACGACGCCGGCAAAATCTCCGGCACCCTAGGCGTAACCGTCGAACAAGCCCAGTTCTGGCACGAACGCGGCGTCCAATGGATAGTCAGCGGAGCGTCGAGGTTCCTACTTGCGGAAGCGCGAGTCTACTTAGATGGAACACGCAGATCCGGGATCAGCTGATAGCGGCATACGCCCCCGCAAGGAACCGCAAAGAGTGCCACAATCCGATCACGCCGTAGTGACCGGCGCATTCAGCTATACCGGCGGATTCATCGCCCGACAGTTGCTACGTGCCGGCACACGCGTAACTACCTTGACCCGTCACCCGGACCTGCGAAACTCTTTTCGCGGGACGGTGAAAACCGCGCCTCTGGACTTCTCCGACAAAGCGGCGTTGATCAAAGCGATGCAAGGCGCCAGCGTCTTTTACAACACTTACTGGATCCGATTCGAACGAGGCGAGACAACATTCGATGATGCGGTCGAAAACTCAAAGACACTATTCGAGGCGGCTGTCGATGCAGGTGTCAGCAAGATTGTCCACATCTCAGTATCGAATCCATCGCCCAACTCTCGACTGCCCTATTTTGCCGGCAAATGGCGAGTAGAAGAAGCATTGCAAAACGTTGGAGTGTCATACGCGATCATCCGACCAACTTGGATTTTCGCCAAAAACGACATTTTGATGAACAACATCGCATGGGCGCTGAGACGATTCCCCTTCTACCCGCTATGTGGTAGTGGCGACTATCTAGTGCAACCGATCTATGCGGAAGATCTCGCCGTGCAATCGGTTGCAGCCGCCTCACAGACCGATAACGTGATCGAAGATGCAGCTGGGCCCGAGACATTCACTTTCGCGGAACTGCTTCGTATGCTCGCCGACGCTATGGGAGTCCGCATCCGATTGGTAAAGACTCCACCATCTATCGGACTTGCGTTGACTCAATTGGTTGGATTGATGGTGCGAGATGTGGTGCTTACGCGCGACGAGGTTGACGGGCTCTCCGCGGGATTGCTGGCATCAAAGAACCCATCGACAGGAACAACCCGGTTCAACTCATGGCTTAAGGACAATGCCGTCGTCCTAGGTCGACGTTATGAATCAGAACTTAAACGCAATTTCCGGCTCCAAGAATCGAACCCGTCGATAGACTAAACCCGCTCCTCCAGAATCGGCTGAAGTGACACTAACGCTTCACAAATCGGCGTGAGCGCTGGGCACAAAAACGGACGCTATTTTTGGGTGGTATGTCCGATCGCGTCACATCGGAACGAATAGGTTCATTCGTCGTATATCGACACGGAGGATCAGATCTAAGAGGATCAGACGAATATTCCGTGCAACCCCAGAATTCGCTGTATGGCCCACTGCGTTTCTTAAGCCAGCCAACTTTACATTTTTGGCATAGCTTCTCGCGCCGATCACAATTCGAGTTGGTACACGTCAAGAATCCAGACTGGCTCGCGTCTGCCAAATAACCCACCAAACATTTTTCGCAACGCGGCGCGAGATGGTCACACATCGGGTAGTTAGTGCATCGCAAGGTTTTCTCGGATTGCGATACGATGAGTTGCCCGGTCGAACATTTAGGACAGTTCGGAAACTGCTCCGAGGCCAAATTGCCAATTTGACGGACATCCTGGTGATGTTTGCGGATCTCCGTAACGAACTCCGAGGGTTGCCTCGCGTCGGTGATGAGGTACGAACCGCGCCGTGCGCGCGTCATCGCGACATAGAACAATCGACGTTCCTCGGCGTAAGGCAAACCTTTTGCGGACTTTGGCGGCAATACCATTTCCAACAACGGGTCATCTTCGATCTTTGCCGGAAATCCCATCCTTGCATTCTTGAGGTCTAACACGATTACATAATCGTCTTCTCGCCCTTTGGCACGATGGATTGTGCTGAAACGGGCATTGGGGCCGGGATATAGATGCCGAACAGCATTAAAATACTGTCCGCTATCGCGGTATCGGCCGAGGACGAGAATCGAGATGTTGTCCGCCTGTCGTCCTATGACGCGTTTTTTGATGTCTCGAAAAGATCCGGCTATGGCGCGTTCCACATTCGTGTCCGAGACGATGGTAATACCGTGATCACCGCTGGATATCGACGACCTCAGATTCCTTTGTGTCTGTTCCGGATTTCGTTGGACAAAATCAATCGACGGCTTAAGAATCCCGTTGCCAAAACGAAATGTCTCCGTCAGTTCCCGCGCTTGAACGTATCCGAGATAACGCCCACAATCTTTGACCAGCGATACATCGCTACCTGCGAAACGATTGATGGATTGCCAATCGTCTCCAACGAGGAAATAGGCGATGTTTCGCCAATACAGAGCATTCAGCAACATCACCCTACCAACAGAGGTGTCTTGAAACTCGTCGACCAGCACATATCGGAAGCGATTGGAGCTGCGGCCATCACGGATAAGATCAGACGCTTTGTTGATCATGTCGTGAAAGTCAATTGTCTCTTCAGCATTCAGCGCTTCCTCATATCGATCCCACACTTTCTCAAAGACATTAATGAAACTTCGACTACGTATCGGATTTCTGGAATCGCTTGCGCGTTGACGTAGTTCATCACGCGACAACCCGCCGGTCTTCACATGGTCCAAGAACTTAGTCATTAGTCTTGCGAGCCACGAGATAACCCACGTAGCGAGATGGCGCAAGACTTGCCCAATTGACATTCGCTTGAACCTGACACCATGTTCAGTCAGTCGTTGTTGCAACTCCGTCCTCAGGACACCTTGACTTCGTTGCCAACTGTAAGTTTCGATCAGAGTCGTACCGTACTCCTTGTGTTTACTTCGCTTCCACTTAACGCCTTCTACATATCTGTTCCACTCCGACGGCGCGTTCCCGTTCTCGTCTAAAGCGAAGTGTTCGATGTAAATGTCGTAGTCAGGCAAGTAGAAGTCAGGTTGATATTGGCGAAAATCCCTTGTCGCAGTATTCACCCCGTACGGCGTTTCGTATTCAAACTTGATTCCATTGAGCGTCAAGAAGTTGGCTATCTCTAGCTCCTCGAAGCTCTTGACTCGTACCCCATTCAGAGTTCGTCTATCCCAATCACTAACATATTCGAAATACTCGCCGGGGCTGTCAAAATCAAACGGCGATTGATACGGTACACGGTGATAGGCAACGAATTCGGAAACATCATCAGATGAGTCTGCCCCACTCAGGATCTCGTCGATAGCATTATTAACGAAGCGTTCCGTTACTCGTTCATCTTCGGCAAACTTTGAAACAGTACGCTTGATACCAGACCTGCCGATGATACTGTTGCCAAATCCATGAAACGTGTACACCTTGGTTCTGTTCAAGTCTTCCGGCAAACGGTTCCTAATCTCTTGAGTCGCCGTGCGATTGAACGCCAGAACCAAGATGTCCTCAGGCGCAACACCTCTGTTTCGGACCAAATGGGCGATTTTACCAGTGATGACCGCAGTCTTACCCGTCCCTGCGCCAGCGAGCACCAGAGTTGCCTCCTCATCAGTGGCGATGGCTATGGCCTGTTCGTCGGTGAGAGTAATGCCGAAATCGGATTTCGCCGCCAACTTCACTGCTGGTACGCTGTTTTGGATAAATACATCGTTAGCACGGTTTCGTTTCTTCTCGAATACCTCTAATGTTCTAAATTTCTCAAGCCGCTGGAATGCACTCAATGCTTCAGGAACAAGATACTCCTTAACGAATTCGGTGCATTTTTTCATAGTGGTATCTAGTTGACTATGTAGAGCGAGTGCTTCAGAATGCCGAACGTAGTTCTTGCCTGAGAAGAGCTGTGCGACCTCATCTTCAATTTGCATGATCTCATCGCCGACGGTCATGGCGCTCAACTGGGCTGCTGCGACCTCAGCCTTAATTCTCTCAGCATCGACCAGCAAGGCATCACGTAGACGCACCGCTACTCCTGTTGCTAACCCACCAACCGAATACTCTTCCCCATCTACTAACCGAATTGATAATGTATTCCAAAACCATGAATGCCCAATCGAAACCGATTCGATCTTGTCAGCCCTCGCTTCTTTAAGGACACTTCGATTGGGCCATCCGATCCGGAGTAACCCACCCGACATTGCAATCTGCGTGGGGCCGGAAGTCACCATTTGATAACAATGAGAACTTTCAGCCGCAACCGTACTTAGGGAGCTTATCCTGGTACCCATCGATTAGTCCTTAACGTTCCTTCCCCTCAACACCAACCCCTCCTGCCAATCCCGAACAATCCGATCATCATGCTCAAACGCTAACTCCGGCATCTCATCCACACCAAACACCCGAGCATCGGAAGTCTCATCTCCCGCCACCAAGTCACCCGAAACCACATCCGCGTGGTAGACGACCAGCACGACCGCCTGCCCTTCATCGCTGTACACGCCCACCAGCCACTCAACCCTGACATCCAGTCCGCACTCCTCCTTTACCTCGCGCTCCAGCGCCCGTTCGAGCTTCTCGCCGCGATCAACATATCCCGATGGGAAGCTCCACTTGCCAAGTTGGGGTTCGATGGCCCGCTTCAACAACACGATTCCGTCATCCATCGGGATGATCGCCGCTACCGCCACCTTCGGATCCGAGTAGATAACCCGGTCGCACTCTACGCATCGATAGTGTCCGCCATCAATGAGCACCAAGGACGGCAATTCAGGATGATGTGGTTCCAATCCACTCAAGTGCGTCGACATGTCAAACGCAAATCTTATAAATCCAACCTCAACATTTCTTCCAACACTCACCTTCTATAATCGCCTTATGAAAGTTCTACGCATAACCCTGATGGTTCTGGGTGTCGTCCACATCCTCTTTGTGGGCCTCGGCGTAATCGTTGCAAACTTTGCCGATGCAGACAACCTATGGGCGCGATTGCTACTTACCTTCTTGCACCCCATCGCAGCGATCACAATCCTCGCACTCGTATATATCCCAAAACCCCTCAAACCGATTGCGTCGGCCGCAGTCGTGATCTTGACGATCAACATCGTCGCCGATGTCGTAGTCGCCGCCTTAATCGCCAGCGGCTCAATAAAGGGAGACTGGGCCCTGCCGCTGTACTTTTCTGTCACGCCAACGATCGCTATCGTCTACGCTGTCTTGGTTCTGCGTTCAGACGATGAGCTTTACGACGCTGAACAGTGATCGAAGCCGCCCTGTCTCAACCCATCGCTAGACCATCTGTGCAAATACCGGCTGCAACTTAGCGCGGGCTACAGCCGATTTATCGCCGTCTTGTGACTCGTAGATTGGGATCTCCTCGTCCGGATCAGCTTTGAGATCGTACAGTTCTCCACCCTCGTACAGCTTCCAGTCATGGTCTCGGACGAAGCGGATGCCGTCCAAGTCGGGTCGATTGGGAGTCATCGGTTCGTAGTGGAAGAAGAGCCAGTCTTTAGGATTGCCTTTCTCGCCCTTCAACTGCGGGAGGAACGAGGTGCCATCGATGTGGTAGCCGTCTGGCGCGTCGATGCCAGCCACTTCCAGCATCGTGGGTAGGAAATCGGTCACATCGACGAGGTCGTTATTGACGACGCCAGGGGGAACTGTGCCCGGCATCTGGGCGATCAAAGGCACGTGGGTTCCAAGATCGTTGGTCTGACTCTTTCCGCCGCAAATCTGGTTGTGACGGTAACCGATTGAGCAGACTTCCTCAGGCGAGCCGTTATCTCCGGTGTAGATCACGAGCGTATCCTCACTCAAGCCCTGCTCCTCAAGGTAGTCCAGCAGCCTTCCGATCACCTTGTCGTGATACTCCACCATGTCCTTGTAGTACCGAGTGTGAGCCTCCGTTCCCGAGTCGTTGAGATCCGCCCACGTGCGGCCACCGATCACTCTGTTGGAATTCGGCTCGAACCCGTCCCACTCAGGATTGTCCGGCGTCGGCTCGAACGGCCCGTGCGTCAGAGCCATCGGCCAGTAGACGAAGAACGGGTTGTCGTCACCCTTCTTCCGATCGATGAAGTCGATGATGTAATCGCAGAACAGATCATCGCCGTACTCGCCCTCGGTGTCATCGCGGTACGCACCATTTGCATAGATGACTGGGTCCTTGTAGCGGGAGCCTTTGTCCTCAGTGTGGTGGGCGTGCCAGACGTGGTACTCATCGAAACCTGCGTCCTCGATCCGCTGTCCCTTGTTCCGCATCTCAGGAAACTGTTCCGGCGGGTTATAGGAATAGAGCTGCCACTTGCCGGAGATGCAAGTGTTGTAGCCGGCATCTGAGAAGATGTGCCCGAACCCAACCTCGTCTGGAGGTATAAGTCCGAACCCGATGTAGTTCCTGAAGTTGTGCTTGCCCGTCATCAACGCCACCCGCGTCGGAGTACACAACGGCAACACATGCCCCTCGTCGAACCGCATCCCATTCGCCGCCATCTCGTCCAACCGCGGCGTCGCATACGACGTACCCCCATTCACTCCGATGCACTCGTACCCAAGGTCATCGGACATGATCATGATGATGTTTGGTCGCTTCTCAGACATAGTTTTCTCCCCCGCGTCAAACCATACCACTCCCCGCGAGACCTTGAAACGCCGCCACAATCCAACTTTCCATTTCAAAATCCCGATAACCCCAGTTACATTTACAATTCGCTTCGATTACCTACCCTCGTCGGCGACTTCCTCCACTCTCCCACCCTCGCCTAAGTAGTTCCACGCCGTGGCAACACCCCATCAAACTACTGAATCCGGCCCCGTTCGCGAGAACGCTCGGATAACCAGCCTAGACCTGATACGCGGAGTCGCCGTGCTGGGGATTCTCTTGATGAACGCGGTCTCTTTCAAATTTGGGCAGGCACCCTACTTCAACCTCAGCGCAGGCGGATCCGAATCTTGGCTCGATTGGGCCGTAGGCATCTTCGGCGAGATCTTCGTCGACCAGAAGTTCATGGGCTTGTTCTCGCTGCTGTTCGGCGCCGGGATGATCCTCTTCATCGACCGTGCCAGGGCTAAGGGAAGGCGCGCAGTGCTCCTGAACCTATGGCGAAACGGACTCCTTCTCCTGATCGGCATTCTCCACATCATGCTCTGGGACGGCGATGTCCTCATGGCCTACGCCCTATCGTCGGTGTTCCTAATCGCTTTGCGGAAGTTGCCGAACTGGGGAATGGTTTTTCTTGGCGTCTTGATATTCGGACTGTCAGTCGGGGTTGCACTGGTGATGCAGTACATCGCCGACGAGACGGTGGTCTCGTTGTCGCGCAGCTGGACACCCGGGGTTGTCACGGTTGACGAGCAAGACTATTTCGATGCTCTCTTGCTATTGGGCTTTTTCCTCCGCGCGCTAGGGCTGATTCTCGTTGGAGCCGGTTTGTATCGCACCGGATTCATGAACGGCGGAATGTCCACCAAGACATACCGACAATTCGCACTCATCGGGCTTGCGATCGGTTTGCCGCTCGCCACCGCCAGTGTCATCATCACCGCACTTAACGACTACTCGCGCGAAATCGCCTTCATTGGTCAGATCCCCAACACAATCGGCACGATCCCGACATCCCTCGGATACATGAGCCTGATCATCCTTTGGAACAACCGCGCCGACAACTGGCTCAAGAAACGCCTGCGCGCAGTCGGACGCATGGCGCTGACCAACTACCTGACACAGACAGTACTCGGCGTACTCGTCTTGACAGCCTTGCTTGCCAATGCCGATTTTGTGAACCGAAGCCTAGTATTGGTGTTTGTATTCGTCGTCTGGGCACTGCAAATCTGGTGGTCCCAAGCGTGGTTGAACCGCTTCTTGTTCGGACCCGCAGAATGGCTCTGGCGCGTCGCTACCTATCGAAGCGGACAGCCGCTGATTCGGCGGAGAGGTGCTCCGAGCGAACGATCCCTCGCGTCGTAGCCTGGCCCAGGTATCCTGTGCCCAACTATCTCAAGCGACTATCAGGCTCAAGAGCGAGCAAACTAGGGTAGTGCTTGGGATCCGCGGGCATCGATGTTGATTAATAACCAGATTACACACGCTTCAATAGCAATTTTGCAACATACGCATCAGATAATCTAGGAGCATTGCCGATGACACTCCACTCGATCCTCATTTCGACCTTTACCAGTCTGGATCAGCAATCATCTAAAAATTTCCTTGAACTCGCAACGCGCGACCGACGTAAGGCCACACTCGTTTTAACTCATTACTGCCGCCGCCACCACCAACTAATGTCCCACCTTGAGATCTTGGAAGATATCCGCGCAGAGTCGGTATTGAGTACTCGAAATCTGTGTTCACCTCTTGGGAGAATTGATCAAGAAACTCCAGCCAATCATCCGACAATTCGGATTGCATTACGTCAAACCATTCACGCACAGACAAACCTTCAACTAAATCCCGATGATGTGGGTATTCTTGCAAAAACCGTTGGACTCCGAAAAACGCCTGCTTCACCTTACCCGTATTGTTGTTATTGTCAGCGTTCGTAGCAATGGTCAGAATTTCGCGTGACAACCTGCTGCGACGGGATCGTAAATAAGTTAGAAACTGGTTGTACGGCATTATCGAACTTTGATTCAATTCTACTGAAGGCATCTCTTCCCTGATGAGCTCCAACAGTGCTTCTTTTGACTCGACTTGCACGGTACATTGTGCAACGAATGCCTCAAGTTCTGTTTTCGGTATCAAAGAAAGTTGCGGCCGCATCGAATCGGCAACTTGCCGAAGTTCGTCAAGTTCATTTCCCGTTACAATCCGCACCAACTCGAGATTGCGCATGAACCCGCCAGCTGTGAGATTCGCTGAGCCCGCTATGGCCTTCGATCCATCGGACACAATCATCTTCGCGTGAAGGTGCCTAGCATGCCTAACTGAGACACGATCCACGCGTCCTTCAACTTGGTCGAGAAAATCAAGTAACCCCTCCGGATCAGAGGATCCGGTCAACCAATCGCGCGCATCAAGCTTTGTCCAGAACTCTACCGTGTCGACAGTTTGGGGCAGTTCGCTCGAAATCACGCTCAGCGCCGGAGTGGATACGAATGGGCTGCAAAGCAGCAAATCGCCCTCAGATCCGGCAATGACTTGACGCAGGTCGTCAAGTTCGGGTAAGAGCCAATCGCTCATGAGAAAATCTCCCCTTGCACGACGTTTCTATCTCGGTTCAATCGAAGGCCGGATGAATCCCCGCTTCGGTCCATGTCGTCCAAGACCACCCGCCGTACTGGCGAAAGCAATTCCACACTTCCCTCCGTTAGCCGAAACGAAGACGGCTCCTGAGCAACGACTCTTTGCACATACGCCGTATCCGAGCCCGCGGACAGGATATGTCGAACAACATTTGACAACGCTAACAACGCCGATTTGTAACGAGATACACCGTTGAATTGTCGCCTTAATCGATAGCATTTCAACAACATTTGATCCGCTATCTGTACCGCATCAGACCATGGTTCCTTCTTCTCCAACAAGGAATCGTACTTCAGCCAGACGTCGCGTTTCACCGGATTACGTCCATTGCCGTCATGAAACACGCTATCAATATCGCGTTGAAACTGTTCGTTCAATTGATCGATCGGCACTTTCTTCGCCCATCTAATAAGTTTCTGCTGGAGGCGCGATATCAAGGCTTTGCCCGTTTGACTTTCGAACCCGACAAACTTGATCAGTTCAGATGCCAAAGAGTCTTCCTCCGAAGGCTGTTGATACCCGATCCTAATCGCTGCTTCCTCTGCATATACCGTAGAAATCTCGATACCTAACCAACGTCTGCCGAGACCCTGAGCCACCTTGGGTAATGTGCCGCTGCCCGAAAAAGGGTCGATTACCACGTCGCCCGGTTTTGAACACGCGCGCACGATGCGTTCACTGATCTCCTCGGGGAACACTGCTATGTGAGATGTCTGCTCAGCCGCCCCGAATGCTACTCGATCTACTTCCCAAACATTGCCAGGATTACGCCCCCAAAAATTATTACGCTTGTCATATTCTTTCGCCCGTTCTCTAACAGTGTCTACAGAAAATACAGGTTCAGCACCTGGCTTGACATACCACATAATCGTCTCATGTTTATTGGTAAATTTCTTTGTAAAGGCGTGCCCTCCCCAATACCGCCATATTATCCGATCCCACAACATAAATGGATCCGAACCTTGGAGAAAGAGATCATAACTCAGTATGTCTATAGGGATTATCTCGCGGGTTTCACCTTGGTTTTGAGTGTATCCTGTCTGCCAAAAGATCGAACCGCCGGGCCGAACTACTCGCTTGAGTTGCGTAATCGAACGTTCTAGAAATTTACTGTAGTCAGCTACCGAACTCATATCTGACACACTCGAATCGTATGGTTTGTCGATGTTATACGGAGGGCTAGTATGTACTAAATCCACCGAATTGTCTTTGAGTGCCGCAAGCACTTCAACAGCATCTCCAACCGCAATGCGATTTACTACACCATCCATGTCCTCAGAAGAAATTCGATCCATAGATGAGCTACAAATGTAACGCTCAATTGATGGGTGCAACTCAATTTTGGTCTGGTTCTGCATCGTGCTAGTAAGTTTAGTTGATGAACGCCGTTACGCCACTCTTCAAAACTCGCGCGCAATCCATCATTCAAAATCATCCCCTCCCTTCCTAGTTCACCTTTGCCCTATTTCAAGCCACCATCTCTGCAAACACTGGCTTCAGCTTGGCCCGCGCTGCCGCTGCCTCCGGACCGTCCTGCGACTCGTAGATCGGCAACTCCTCATCCAAGTCTGAATTCATGTCGTACAACTCACCCGTCTCGTACAGCTTCCAGTCGCGATCCCGCACGAACCGGATGCACCTCGCCGCGTTCCGCGCGCTCATCGGCTCGAAATGGAAGAAGATCCAATCCTTAGGATTACCCTTCTCGCCTTGCAACTGCGGATAGAAAGATTCCCCATCGATCACATAACCCTCAGGCGTATCGACACCCGCGGCATCCAGCATCGTTGGAAGAAAATCCGTAACGTCGATCAAGTCGTCATTCACCGAACCCGCCGGCACCGTCCCCGGCTGCTGAACGATCAGCGGCACGTGCGTCCCTCGATCGTTCGTCTTGCCCTTGCCACCGCAGATCTCGTTGTGCTGATGGTACATCGAACACACATCATGCGGCGAGCCATTATCACCTGTGTAGATCACCAGAGTGTCTTCGCTCAAACCTTGCTCTGCGAGATAGTCCAACAACCGACCAATCACCTTGTCGTGATACTCCACCATGTCCTTGTAGAACTTCGGATCATCCGCGAAGGCCCCATCCTCCAGCTCCGCCCACGTCCGACCGCCACGAGTCCGATTCGTAGGCGGATCGAAATCGGCAAATTCCGGACTATCTGGCGAAGGCTCGTGCGGCTTGTGCGTCAACGCCATCGGCCAATACACGAAGAACGGATTGTCGTCGTCCTTCTTCCGGTCGATGAAATCAATGATGTAGTTGCAAAACTCCTCATCGCCATACTTCCCCATCGTGTCGTCACGATACTTACCGTTCTGGTAGATGATCGGATCCTTGTACCGAGATCCCTTCTCCTCAGTGTGGTGCGCGTGCCACACGCAAAACTCGTCGAACCCCGCATCCTCGATCTTCTGCCCCTTGTTCCGCATCTCCGGCATCTCATCCGGCGGGTTGTAGGAATACAGCTGCCACTTGCCAGAGATGCAAGTGTTGTAACCAGCATCCGAGAACAGATGCCCGAACGTAACCTCGTCCGGCGGTATCAATCCGAACCCGATGTAGTTCCTGAAATTGTGCTTGCCCGTCATCAGCGCCACCCGAGTCGGGGTGCACAACGGCAAAACATGCCCCTCATCGAAGCGCATTCCATTCGCCGCCATCTCGTCTAACCGAGGCGTCGCATACGAAGTGCCACCGTTAACCCCGATGCACTCGTACCCGAGGTCGTCGGACATGATCATGATGATGTTTGGTCGTTTATCTGACATTGCAATTCTCCCGCAAAAAACCATATCACCATCGACACTGAAGCGTAGGGCAGGATTGATCCCTCTGGATTCCCGCCTTCGCGGGAATGACGGTAATCATTACAATCACATCAGCTTGTCCCGTACTCCGATACGGGATCACAGTTCAGACAACAAGGCGAAGCCATGACCACCTCAACCCCAGTAATCGACGTCCAAGTCCATGCCTACGAACGTAACCACCCTGGACGCCCTTGGCACGGACATCTGGAAGGTCCACCCGAGGTCACCGGCGACGACATGGTAGCCGCAATGGACGCAGTCGGTGTCGACGGCGCAATACTCGTCTCCCCCTTCTCCATGTACCAATACGACGCCAGCTACGCCCTGGAGGTCTACGACCAACATCCCGGAAGTTTCGGACTCGTCAGACCTTTCGACCCCGATTCCGAAAACGTCGAGCAACAGATGGAAGAGTGGACATCCACTCCGGGCGTGGTTGGTGCGCGCATCATGCTCGCACGCATCGAGATCGAAGCCGACAACCCCGGCGTAAACCAGATCCTCTCCGCCGGCGCCAAAGCAAACGTCCCCATCAACGTCATGTGCTCCGGCAAACTCCCCGTCTTCCGAGAAATGGCTCGCAACCACCCCAACACGCAACTCATCATCGACCACCTCGGACTCGCCCAACCCTATGAACCACCCGCGCCTCCCGACGCTTGGGACGACCTGCCCGCCGTCCTAAAACTCGCCGAGCTTGACAACGTCGCCATCAAAATATCAGGAGCGGGAACTCTCTCGCACGAGCCGTTCCCATACCCCGACATCTGGGAGCCGTTGGGACAGATTTTCCGCGCCTACGGGCTCGATCGATGCATGTGGGGCACCGACTGGACCCGCGCGGTGAACCTCTTGACCTACGAGCAAGGTGTGGAGGCTTTCCGCGTCACCGACCAACTAACCGACTCGGAGCGCGCAACCCTCATGGGCGGATCTCTCCAAAAAATCTACAACTGGTCACCAAACAACCCGTAGCGGACAAACCCAAGTCATGTCATTCTGAACGGAGCGCAGGGGAGCCACGTCATTCTGAACGGAGCGCAGCGAAGCCATGTCATTCTGAACGGAGCGCAGCGAAGCCATGTCATTCTGAACGGAGCGCAGGAGAGCCATGTCATTCTGAACGGAGCGCAGGGGAGCCATGTCATTCTGAACGGAGCGCAGCGAAGCCATGTCATTCTGAACGGAGCGCAGGGGAGCCATGTCATTCTGAATGGAGCACAGCGAAGTGAAGAATCTCACCCGACAACCGTAGGCATATCTCCAGATTCCTCGCTACGTTCGGAATGACATATATGTCAACACCGCGCAAGAATGTGCGCTCCTGCCATCACTCCCCAGCAATCTCCCCCCGCAAACGCTCCTCACGTTCAACTTGCTCCTCCGTCATCGCGTCACCAAAATCTTCATACTCGAACACTGGCCGAATCTCGACCTC
Organism: Dehalococcoidia bacterium; assembly: GCA_034423055.1. GTDB lineage: Bacteria > Chloroflexota > Dehalococcoidia > Lucifugimonadales > Lucifugimonadaceae > Bin127. Next base: position 23,037 of record DAOUJE010000130.1, read on the forward strand.
GCTACGGCTGAGCATCGGGTTCGGGCACCTCTTCACCCACTCCACCGCTTCGTCCATATCCTTCACTTCCCACATCCAAAATCCTGCCACCAACTCGTTCGTCACTCTGAAGGGGCCGTCGATAACCTCTCTACTCTCACCATCGAACACTACTCGCTTGCCCTTCGATGTCGGCTGAAGACCTTCACCTGACAACATCACACCTGCTTTCACCAACTCCGCGTTGTACTGGCCCATCGCCTCAATCAACTCGGTTGACGGCATCACTCCTGCCTCGCTGTCCTCAGTCGCCTTGACCAGAACCATTACACGCATTGTTCAATATCC
>DAOUJE010000131.1:0-9630 GCA_034423055.1 Dehalococcoidia bacterium
GCGCTTTTGCGTCAGCAGCAACTTGCCGAGAGCATGAACAGGGTCGTCGAAGGCGGCATCAGCGAGTTCTACGAGGGGTCGCTCGGCGACGAGATTTGTGCCGGGCAAAAGGCCTTTGACGGTGTAATCAACCGCGAAGAACTCGCCGCATATCGCCCGTATTGGGAAGAACCGATCTCAACTACCTACCGCGACTACGAAGTCCGCGTCCCCAAGCCCAACTCATCAGCATTCCAGATGCTCGAGACTCTGAACATCCTCGAAGGCTACGATCTCGAGCCAGGCACCGCCTCAACTGAACACCTTTTGATCGAAGCTGTGCTAAAAGCCGCGGATGACCGCACACTCTACTCTGGAGACCCGAAACACGTAGACATCCCGCTCGATCGACTGATCTCAAAAGATTATGCAGAAGAAATCAGATCAAGCATCTCGGCCGACAAGTTCAGCGGCTTTCCGGCGGAGCGCTGGAACCGGTCTGCGGTTGAGGCTTCGTTGCCCGGTGTTTGGAACCCTCCATCCGCGGCCCAGGCCCCAATGACCACCCACTTCGCAACCGCCGACCAGTGGGGCAACGTCGTCACGATTACCCAGACCCTAGGCGGCGGCTTCGGCTCCTGCCTCGCACCAAAAGGCACCGGCGTCTTCATAAACAACATGGGCAAGTGGTTCGACCTGAACCAGGGCAGCCCTAACGACATCAAAGGCGGCCGAGCCGTAGACTTCGTCATCGCTCCATCGCAGATTTACGCAGCCGAGGACGCCAGTTTCATCGCTTCCATTGGCACACCCGGCAGCTACGGCATACTTCACACCACTATCCAGATGATCCACCAGTTCCTTGACTGCGGAAAGAATATCCAAGAAGCCATCGAAGCGCCCCGCTTCCGCTACTACGATATCGGCGCAATCATGTTCGAATCTCGCTTCGACTCGGACATGCTCGATCAGCTAGCCGATATCGGTTACACCTACGACCTCCTACCCCCATTCACCAACGCAGTAGGCGGCGCCCACGCGATACATCGGACATCGCACGGGACGTATCTCGGTGCGGCTGATCCGCGCCGCGATGGCTTCGCGTTGGGGTACTAGGGACGAGTAGTTCGCGAGAACCTACTCCGCCAGCAACATCCGCCCGCGCTTCAGCAACGTGCGTATCTCGCGCGCCGTCAGCTTGATCTTCTGCTCTTGACCGTTGACTAGCACACGACGCGTCTGCAAGTTCGGCTTGAACTGACGCTTGGTGGCGTTCAGCGCGTGGCTGCGGTTGTGACCGAACTGCGGCTTCGGACGCGGGCCAAGTTTGAGGGCGGCTCGGATCTGCTGTTCGGACATGGACATGGCGCGTCGTTTCGGTTTTAAGACTCGATTTCGGTGCTTGACCGTGGGCATACGGTCAAAATTAGGTGCTTCCAACTAGAATAACATCGCGGTCAGTTCGCAAGCGCGAGACGCGGTATCAACGCTGCCTCTCTTGACCACCATCAGCAAGCAAAGGGCACCTCGATGACGACGGAGATTACGACTAGGAACGGCTACCTCCTGCGAGATCTCGCCAAAGCCGCACTCGCCGCCATCGTCACGAACCGGAACCAGCTCAACGCCCTCAATGTCTTTCCGGTGCCCGATGGCGACACTGGCACCAACATGGCCCGAACTATGGAGGGCATTATCGAAAGAACAGCAGCTTCTGTTACTGACGATGTGCCAAGTGCCGCCGACGCTATCGCCCGAGCAGCCCTCTTGGCTTCAAGAGGCAACAGTGGATTGATCATGGCCCAACTATTCCACGGCTGGCGCGACGCGATGACCGACGCCAATGAGGTCCATGCCGAAAACTTCGCCCACGGCCTGACAATCGCCGCCGAACTGGCATACGGCGCGGTGCCAAATCCCGTGGAGGGCACCATGCTCACTGTCATCCGCGAAGCCGCAGAAGCCGCCGCCCGATCCGCGAACGACGGCGCGCACATACACGTCGTCCTAGAGACCGCCGCCACTCAAGCCCTAGACACCACCGAGCGGACCCCCGACATGCTCGAAGTCCTCAAAGAGGCAGGAGTGGTTGACGCCGGAGGCTTTGGCCTGACCATCATGCTCATGGGCATGTCTCAGTACATCAAGGGCGAAGGCGACGGTTCAGTTCACGTCGATGCCCCCGGCATCGAAAACCTCGTCGGGGACAGTGGCGTCATCGTTGATACATCGTCCTTAGATATCGCGGAAGAGGAAGCCTGGGGATACTGCACCAATATCGGCATCGAAGGCACCAACATCGACATCCCGCATCTCCGCGAAGAGTTTGACAGGATCGGACGCTCCACCGTCATCGCGGGCGACGAGACCATCGCCAAGATTCACGTCCACATGGAAGACCCTGGTGAAGCCGTCAGCCTAGCTGTTCGAAACGGCGCTCTCACCCTCAACGTCACCATCCAGAACATGGATGCTCAGACCACCGAGTGGGCCGAGAACCGTCGCGCCGACGCCGCCACCGCGGAACAGCCTGTTGAGCCTGTAGACATCGCCATCGTCGCGGTGGTAGCCGGCGATGGTATGGCCAACTACTTCCGACAAGCCGGCATGGGCTCGACATTCATCGTCGAAGGCGGCGACACCCTCAATCCCAGCGTCGCCGATCTCCTCGAAGCCGTCGAGGCCGCACCTTCCGACCAAGTCATATTGCTGCCCAACAACAAAAACATCATCGGCGCCGCTCAACAGGCATCCGAACTCACCGAAAAGTCATCCAGCGTCATCGAAACCCGCTCGATGCAAGAAGGCATCGCCGCAATGAGCGCCTTCGACCCTGACGCCGATCTGGACGAAAACGTCGAAGAGATGGCTGACATGCTCGAAGGACTACACGTCGGTTCCGTCTTCCGAGCCTCACGCGATGCCACAATGGGCGGAATCCACGTCAACGAAGGTCAATTCATGGTCCTAGTCGACGGCGAGACCGTGGCCTCTGGCGATGATGAACTCGCAATGCTCATCTCGGGGGTTAACGCCGTCATGCACCACGGCGCACTCGTTGCCGTCTACGTCGGCGAGGAGATCGACTCCGACACCGCCCGCGCCGCCGAAACCAGCCTGACTCAAGAGCTGACCCACTATAACCGCGTTGACATCCAGTTCATCCGCGGCAACCAACCACACTACGCCTACCTCTTCGCGGTGGAGTAGCCCCTCTCTAGCGAATAGTAAGTACAGCGACTAAACACGCAAACACAGACCGTGCCTGTTAATTACCACTCCGACCGTTTTCCGCCCAAAAATCTCGATTGGGATCGCCTGTTGCCTTTGGTCGGACCGGCTAACAGGGCGATAGCCGGTTACGACGGTGTTGTAAACAACGTTCCGAATCCGGATATATTGCTAAGCCCTTTGGCAACGCAGGAGGCGGTGCTTTCGACTCGCATCGAAGGAACCCAGGCATCTCTCAGCGAAGTACTCGAATTCGAAGCTCAGGGCGATAAAAATGCAACTAACGAACCGAAACGCGATGATTACCAAGAAGTCTTGAACTATCGCTACGCGTTGCGCTATGCGTCCGAACGGCTTGAAACCCTCCCCTTGTCGCAAAGGCTGATCCGCGAGGCACATGGACTGTTAATGCAGGGCGTTAGAGGGCAAGATCGCGATCCAGGGTCGTTCAGGAGGATACAGAACTACATCGGCCCCGAAGGCGAACCAATCGAAAACGCTCGATACGTCCCCCCTGCTGCGCAACACGTACAAGGTCACATGAATGAACTTGAGCTATTCATGGTTGACAAACACCAAGACACGCTAGTTCAACTCGCGCTCGTGCATGCCGAAATCGAAGCGATACATCCTTTCTTGGATGGCAACGGCAGAATCGGAAGACTGATAATCCCTCTATTCTTGAAGGACAAGGGTATTTTGAGAACTCCTAATTTCTACCTCAGTGGGTATCTCGAAAGGAACGGAGACGAATACCGCAACCGATTGCTAGCAGTGTCGCGAGACGAAGATTGGACTGGTTGATGTGCTTTCTTCTTGCGAGCCATCATCGATCAAGCACAAGAAAATCGGGCTAAAGCAGAACAGATACTGGCACTCTACGATCACCGGAAAGACTGGATAACGGATGTCACCCGTTCACCTTATGGTGTCCGTATCTTGGACCGCTTCTTTGAACGGCCAGTCTTTACCAGCTCTCAACTGACAAGGGATTCCGACATTACACCTCGCACCGTCCAACGCATACTCAATGTAGTGCGTGAGCAGGGGGTGTTGCTCGAGCTTCGTCCCGGCCGTGGTAATCGGCCCGCGCTTTACGCTTACACTGAATTACTCGACATCGCAAACGCTTGAAGGATGAAGCATCTATCCTTCTCAGCATTACTTGTGCGACGCATATCGTGATTCGTGACGCGCAAGCTGGTTTGTCGACATCTCGTGTCGCACAACTGTTGGTTGCATCAATCCTTCAGGTTTGTGCGACGCATATCGTGATTCGTGACGCGCAATCTGATTTGTCGACATCTCGTGTCGCACAAATCGCGACTCGCTAAACCTCCAACGCCCAGACGAAAGTCAAATCGCCCATCACAGGCCGGCGCTTTAGCTGACGGAACGTCCATCCAGAAGTGGAGTAGAACAACCACCGTCATTCCAGCGAAAGCCGGAATCCAGAGGGGTGGGGCAATTGGATCGCATCACATCAATCCGCCAGATGCGCCTGCAAATACTCCCGGTCCATCTCGATACCGATGCCCGGTCGCTCCGGATCCAGATGAATCTTGTCCCCACGGATGTCTAGCGGCACGTCCATCAAGCAGTCGTACGCGTGTAGGTCTGCCCGCGACGTCTCCACGCGGTAACAGTTCGGAACCGTGATCATCACCTGCGCGCCGGCGATCACGTTGATCGGGCCACTGGCATCGTGCGGCGACACCGGTATGTAGTAAGTCTCCGCCTGCGTGCAGATCTTCTTCAGCTCCGATATGCCGCCGGTCCATGTGATGTCCGGCATGATGAAGTCGGCGAGTCCCTGTTCCAAGATCGGCACAAACTCCCAACGAGTGTGAATCCTCTCGCCCACGCAGATCGGAACGTTCGTCGCATCCCGAACCTGCTTCAACGCCGTATTTGACTCCACACCCACAGGCTCCTCGAACCAGAAGATGTCGTACGGCTCCAACGCCTTAGCCAGCCGGATCGCCGTCGGAACATCGAAACGAGCGTGGTTGTCGATCAATATCTCTATGTCGGGCCCAACCGCGTCGCGCATCAACGCGATCCGTTCAACGCCTTGGTTCTCCGCGACGTCGCTGAGCCGACCAGACATGTACCCATCGATCTCGTCCGGATGATGCGGGTACCACGGGTCAGTCTTGATCGAGGTCTGACCAGTTTCGACGATCGCCTTGCAGTGCTGCGCCAACTCGTCAGATGTCACGCCGTCCTGCGGATGGCAGTAAACATCCACGGCGTCTCTCACCGGACCTCCCAGCAACTCGTAAACCGGCACGCCCAACACCTTGCCGCGGATGTCCCAGAGCGCGATGTCGATGCCCGAAATCACGCTCGTCGTCGCGCCTCTTGAACCCATGTACGTGAAGTGCCGGAACACCTTGTGCCAGATCTTCTCGATGTTCTTCGGATCATCGCCCTCTAGCAAATCCGACACATGCGAGATCAAGGAAGCCACACCTCGGTTCGCCTGGTCGCGAGTGCACGTGACCTCGCCCCAACCCGTGATTCCCTCATCAGTGTCCACCGACACGAAGAGATACTCGCGGTGCCTCATCACCCCGCCGCTGTCGTTGGCGGTCGGCAGGAACGGCGCCGGAGCCGACACCAGATAGGGCGTTATCTTCGTTATCTTCACTGCTTGATCTCCCTCAAGACCGCATCGATTATCTGCGACATGTTGTCGAAATCCCGCGCGCCGCGGAACTGCAACCGCACTTCCTCACCATCCTTGTCTACATACGCGAGGAAGATTGTCGGGGTTGATTGTACGCCCATCGCCTCGCCACGCGCCCGGTCGATCTGCCAAGTCGTGTTGTGCCTGCCCGACAGCAGACACTCGTTCATCGCGTCCGATTCAACGTCCAGCCCAGCCGCCAATTCCCCCAGCAACTGCTCCGAAATCTCCGACTGATGCTCGTAAACCGCATCGACATAACCCCAGAAATACTCCGCCCCCTGCTCTCCCGCACACTCCGCATACTCCGCGCCGATCGCCGACTCCTGAGCCAGTATCGGAAAGTGAAAATATATCGACCTCACCAATCCGTCGGCGATATACGTCTCACGCATCTGGGCAACCGTCCCGCGGTGCCAAGTCCCGCAATGCGGTCACAAAAAGTCCGAAAAATCGAACATCGTGATCGGCGCATCCGGATCCCCATAAGAGTTGTACCCCCGATTAGGCACATTCACCCGAGCCGGTTCCTCCCCATCAGACTCTTCCACAACCTTCCCAACCGACTCGGTTGTAGCCATTGGGACCTTAGTAGCGGTCGGCGCAACAGTCGCAGTAGGAGGTTCCACAGTCACCTGCGAACCCGGCGGCACCACCAACTCCGCCGTCAAAACATTCTCGCTAACCACCCCACCATCATCTCGCACCCCACACCCGACAACCACAAACGCGCCGAACAAAACCAGCGCTGCGAGGGCAAACAAACGAGAAGACATCGCATGGATTCTACTTTGCGAAACATCAGATCAGTTCGCCATCACCGTCGCAATGCGATCTGGTCATCAGTGTATGTCGTAAGGAAGCAATCGTGCCATCCCGAATAAGTTAGAAAGCCTGTTGACATGGCAAGATAGTGAGCATAACATGATTCATATAATCACCCTATAGGTGAATCATGGACGTAGAGTTTCGCAACCGGAGAATGAAATCCAGGTACGATGACCCACGAGAGGCTACCAGAGCTTGGGGGCAGCAGATAGGCGAAAGATACATCCGTGTCGTAAGTTTGCTGATGTCAGTCCGCGAGTTCAGGGAACTGTACGAGGTTCCATCGATTAGGTTGCACCAACTCAGGGGCAATCGCAAGGGAGAATATTCGCTCAGATTGAACGTCCAAATGAGGCTCATCGTAGAACACGATGAGGCGCGCGAGACGGTCATAGTAAAGGAGGTAAGCAAGCACTATGGCGATTAAAGCGACAGCATACTCTTCTTCTATGCCGGTTTCGCCAGGCAGCATCCTAAAGGATGAGATCGAGTTTCTGGATATTACCCAGAAGGAACTCGCCGCCCGCATGGGACGCCCCGCTCAGGTGGTCAACGAGATCATCAACGGCAAAAAAGCAGTCACTCCACAGACCGCAATCGAACTCGAAAAGGTCTTGGGCATCAAGGCTCATATCTGGGTCAACTTAGAGGCCGGATACCGCCTCGCTTTGGCACGCAACGAGTTAGCAGCAAGCGAAGCCGCAGCCGATGATGAAGCAAAACCGCTTAAGATGGCACCGATTAATTAGCTCGCAACGCCAGGCGTGCCGATCCGTGATCAAAAACCCTGCTTGACCAGTGCATTGCGGCTTTCGCTAATAAGCCGCTAGCGCGCTAAGCGCAGTTTGGCAGTGGACTTTTGCTGGCGCGTTCCCGGTGTGTTATACCGGGTTAGCATGATGCCGTCCAGCCCCGCAAACTCTGACGCCTTCGCAGAGTTCATTACTGACTCGGTCGAAAATCGGGGGGGGGGGTACAGCCGTACCAAAATCAGCCTTCAAGCAATTTTGACCTCACCATCGTCAACGACGATGTACTAAAAACTCAGGCCATCCCGCCAAATTCCATCGACCTCATCGTCACATCGCCGCCGTACAACGTCGACATCGCCTACCACTCCCATGTCGACAACGACGACTACGGCCAGTACTTGGTCTGGACCCACCAGTGGCTCGCACGCTGCTACAAGTGGCTCAAACCAGATGGCCGGATGTGCCTCAACATCCCTTTGGACAAAAACAAGGGCGGTCAACAGTCCGTAGGTGCTGACATCACCCGAATGGCGCGCGACATCGGCTATGGGTACCACTCAACCGTCGTATGGAACGAAGGCAATATCTCGCGTCGCACTGCCTGGGGATCTTGGATGTCAGCATCTGCGCCCTTCGTCATCGCTCCAGTCGAGTTAATTGTCCTTCTATACCGAGATTCTTGGAAGAAACAGAGCCGTGGCACATCAGACATAACCCGCGACGAGTTTATGGAGTGGACCAACGGTGTATGGGGCTTTAACGGCGAGAGCGCCAAACGTATCGGACACCCGGCACCATTCCCTATCGAACTACCCGAACGCTGTCTGAAACTCTTCAGCTATGTCGGCGATACAGTGCTGGACCCCTTTCTTGGCTCTGGCACGACATTAGTGGCCGCCAAGAGATTCGGCCGACGAGGCGTTGGCATAGAGATCGACGCCGGTTACTGCGAAATAGCGAAAAAGCGTCTCAATCTAGATCAGGGAGTACTGTTCGATGGCGGAGCGTAGAGTAACCCAAAAAGGCTTGATCTTCCAGTATTTTGTAGCCCGACCTAAGCAGAACATCCACACTCCTGACGTTGTTGATTGGGCAACCGCAGAATATCTACGAATCACCGGTAAACCGCTCCGTGATCCTGATCGTATGATTCGCACACTCTATTCGGAGGGCAAGCTAATAAAAGTGCAAACAGGCTTGTATAGGTACGACCCCGACGCAATAGGCGACATCTCTGATGAAAACTTCACCGCCGCACAGAAAGCCGAAATCTTGGAAAACGGCGGCTATCGTTGTGCAATGTGCGGCGCTACCGAAGATGAAGGCGCACTGTTACACGCCGATCACATCCTACCCCGCTCTAAAGGAGGAAAAGCGACCGTTGATAACGGACAAGTCTTGTGTAGTCAGCACAACAATCTTAAGAAGAACTACGGACAAACCGAAACTTGCAAGCGCATGTACAAAGTGCTGTATGACAAAGCACTGGAACTCAACGATATAGCGATGCGTGAATTCATCGAAGATGTCATGCGCGTCTACGACGAACACAATATCAACAGCCACATCGACTGGAGACCCCAGTCACCTACTTCATCGGACTGAGGCATCCCCCCGATCTAAATCGGCTCATAACCTGAAGAGTTGGAACCGTCCGCCGTGTGCTAGGGTAAGCATTCCTTACCATAGACTGCACGATGTCTCACACGACAAGTTCTACTCCATCCAACGAAACCTGCCTACTCTGCCGCAAACCTCTAGGCGAAGTGGCGCTTCGCGTCATCAAAGGAGAAACCTTCTGTGAAGAAGACGCCGCAAACGTCAACACCTACGGACTAATCGGCGCAGCATGCAAACGCCAGATGGACCTTGCACTTCACGCCATCTCACACCAAGATGCCAACGTCGAAGGACTATACACCGATCTAACCGACATTTTTCAGAAATATGGATTGATTGATCGTGAGGAGTGAGAAGGTTACGCCTCGACCCCGCGCGTTAACATTGAACCCGTAGCGTAACAACTCCCGACTTCCAACCGATGACAGGACAGGTGGCAACCGCATCATGATGAACCGCAACATGCTCAGGCAAGCTCAGCAGATGCAGAAGAAGATCCAGGAGGTGCAGGAAGAGATCGCCAATGCC
>DAOUJE010000132.1:0-5114 GCA_034423055.1 Dehalococcoidia bacterium
CGGATATGTCGGCACCGGGCGATTTCGACTTCCGCGATGGTTTGGCATACGTGGCTGAGCAGGGGGATGGATGCGCCGTTTCCATCTGGACGTTGGACGGCGAGTTGGTGACGAGTTGGCGCGGGGATAACGAGGCGAAGATCCTCGGCGCCGCGCACGGCATCTGGACTGACTCCGAAGGCAGCATCTACGTGGCTGAGATCGGCACGCCGGAACGCGGACAACGCGTGAGGAAGTTCCAGAAGTTGTGAGGATCTGTGACAAATGAAGGTTGACGAATGAAGTGAGCGTGCTAACCTTGATGTAGAACATCAGAACTACATCTAGGTGCACACCGTATGGCAACGATGGAAGAACGCATGTCGAAAGTCGAACAAGAGGTCAGCTCGATCAAGGCGACCTTGGAGCATCTTGCGACTAAATCCGATCTGGCGGATGTCAAAGCCGACATCGCCCAGTTGGACGCCAAGTTAGAGAAATCGGTCTCAGATCTAACTTGGCGGATGTTCGGGATGGGGGTAGGCTTGATGGTGGCGTTTGCTTCGGTCATAGCCGCCGCTCAGACGGTTTTCGATTAACTGCGACAGCATTGTCGCAGAGTTGTGATAGCAGATCGAGTTCCGAGCGTCTTCGATGACGTACGAACTCGTCGTAAGGAGAAAGTCCGATGGTAACCGTGGAACAGCGTTTAACAGACGTCGAACAGGACGTTAGCTACATCAAGGAGGCTTTGGAAAACTTCCCCACAAAGTCTGACATCGCCAATCTAAAGTCTGAATTGATGTGGTGGATGTTCTGGTTGGTGATCGGCACAACGATCGCGATTTCGTTCGTTCTTCTTGCGGTATTTTTTGTAACTGAGAACTTGGCGGATTGACCCTGCCGTCGCTAAACGGTTGGTCATTTCAGAGACGCTTCCACCAGCTCGCGCAGGACATTGGCTAGCAGGAAGACGATGAGGCCGAGAGCTAGGATGGCGTTGTAGCCGAGGAGTTTAGAGGCAGCGCCTTCTCGAACTGTCTCCTCGGCTGACATGCGTCGGCGATGCCAGACGATGTAAAACATCCATAGTGCCAATGCGATCTTGACTCCGAGGACGATGGCCCAAGACACGGTCGCCTCGTTTCCTTGGATGCGGGAGAACATCAGGATGATGCCGGAGACGATGAGTGTGACGACGGCGATGTCGATGATCTCGCGGTAGGCGGGCGCGATCAGCGACATCGCGGAGTTCATCTTTTCGGGTTGAGCCGCGGTAAGAGGGCGTAGGATCAGAGCGTGGAAGATGCTGCCACCGACCCATGCGATGGCGGCGATACCATGGGCGTAGCGCACGAGTACCATTAGCCAATCGCCGATGCCGATATCTGAGAACATGACCGATAAAAGCATACAAGCCAGCAATCCGAAGACGACGTTGCTGCTGGGTGCGATCAACATGGACCTGATAGTGGAGACGGAGCGTTTGGCGCGGGCTGGGGAGACTTTCGTGTGCGACCGGTTGTATACGTCGGGCGGGGGCAAGGCGGGCAATCAGTCGGTGGCAGCAGCTCGGTTCGCTGGCGGTGAAGGCGGCGCAGTGAAGATGTTCGGGAGAGTAGGTGACGATGCGTTTGGCAACGAGTTGCGAGGATTCATGTCCGAGCAAGGTGTAGACATGAGTACGGTTACGACTGATGCCGAGATCGAGACGGGTGTGGCGATCATCTTCATCGACCCGACGGGTGAGAACTTTGTCCACGCCATTTATGGTGGGAACGGCAAGTGCGGTGATGTCGAGGCGGATGCCACGGTCGATGCGATGTCTGATACCGGTGTGCTGCTGGTGCAGCAGGAGATACCGCTGGAGTGCAGTTTGCGGGCGATGATTGCGGCGCGCGAACGTGGGGTGCAAGTGGTGTTGGATCCCGCTCCAGCAATTCCGATCGATACCGTGCCGGATGGTTTTTACGCGTCGGCGGATATCTTGACACCCAACGCGATAGAAGCGGAAGCACTGTCTGGCGTGGCGATCAGCGATGTTGGTTCGGCGGAACGGGCTGCTGACCGCATTCGTGAGTTGCACGGCTCTGAATGCGTCATCGTCACGATGGCAGACGAAGGGGTGTTTGTCTCGTCTGATGAATTGCGCGGGCACATGCCTCCGTTCGAGGTGGACGCGGTTGCGACGGTTGCGGCGGGTGATGCGTTTGCCGGGGTGTTAGGACGTGCGCTGTGCGAAGACAACAGTCTTGAGGACGCAATCCGGCTGGCTATGGCGGCGGGCGCCTTGTGCGTTTCTCGACCAGGAACTCAGTCGGCGATGCCTTACCGTGAAGAAGTGCTGGGGATGGTTGCTGCCTGAAGGGATTTTTGCAGGGACTTGCCCCTTTTGTTAGACGAAAGGGGCGCGAGCTTTGCGAGCGGAGTATGCGTGAGGTGGTGGTGGGCGTCTGTCTGGCGCGTCAGGATGTCTGGGCTTTTCCGCCTTACCTCTCCGCCCCGTGCATACCCCGCGCACTCGCTCCGCTCGTGCGCGCCCCTTTCACGTTGCGAAAGGGACGAGGTGCGCTCAGTATGGCGGCGGGCCGGAGATATCGGTCAGGGATTTGATGCTTTCTGACTCCATTAGGGTCAGCAATCCGCGATTCAGTCGTCCTGGGAGGGCGGGACCTTCGTAGACCATGCCGGTATACAGCTGTACTGCGGATGCGCCGGCGGCGAACATGCGCCAGACGTGTTCGGGTTCGGAGATTCCGCCGCATGCAACGATGCTGGTGTGTTTTCCGAGCAGAGCCGCGACCTCGGCGGTCATGCGTTCGGTGTTGTTGAGCAGAGGAGCGCCGCTGAGGCCGCCTTTGCCCACGGCTAATCGGCCATCTTCGACTGGGACGGTGTTGGCGATGACCAGTCCGTCGGCGCCTGAGTTGACTGCGGTTTCGGCGAGAGCCAATGCGGTGCGGCGAGCGTCGGGTTCGTTTGTCCATGGCGGCAGTTTGACCAGCAAGGGTGTCGAATGGGATTCTGATCTTCGGAGCAACTCGACGAGGTCTCGGAGTCTGGCAGGGTCGTGGAATACGCGAAGTCCGACGGTGTTGGGGCTCGATATGTTGAGTTCGATGCCCGCGACGAGTGGTGAGATGGTGCGGTAGCACTCGGCGATCTGCTCCTCGATTGAGCCGGAGATGCTTGCGAAGGTCTGCGAGCGATATCTCCCTAGCCGTGCGAGACGCGGTCTGATACGGGCCAAGCCTTCGCCGGGGAATCCGAGCGAGTTGAGCAGCGCATCGGATTCTGGCAGTCTAACCATTCGTTTTCGTGGATTGCCGGCTCGTTCGGCGAGGGTGATGGTGCCGCCGCAGACGAAGCCGAAGCCGAGATCGATCAGCGATTTCAGTACGCGGCAGTTTTTGTCGTAACCGGCCGCCAATCCGACGGGTGAGGGGAGTTCGACTCCGGCGACGTTGGTTTTCAGTGCCGGATCGCCGCTCCGGGCTTGCGCGCCGAGCGTCTTCCAGATGATGGGAACGTGCAACGCGTACTCGGAGAGCGTGTGGCTCTGCTCTTCGTCGAGTGAGAAGAGAAGTGGTCGTACCAAGCGTTTGTACACGTGCTTACGTATCTGATTAAGGGTTGAGGTCGGGCAATGTAGCGTAGAATCGAAACGTTGCGTTGCGGTTATCATTTTCTCATATCTGTGCCGCAAGGAACTAGAGACCGTCAAAGTAGAGTAATGGACCTCGAATTCGAAAGAGGCGATGCTGACCGTCCGTGCGGTCACGCGCTCGTCTACTTCCGCGATGCGAACGACGACGATGCGATCGGCGTCACGTACATCGTGATCTTGCCGGTTCCGCTGGATATTGGCAAGTACATGCCGCCGTTTCTTGCGGGGCAAGTTGCGGAGATGTCGGCGAATGTGATTTCGTCGTTTGCGTTTCCGCCTGCGCCGGAGCCGTTCAAGAGTCTTGAGGAAGCAGAGCGAATAGCTTCGATCAGGGGCGACGACTTGGTTTTTGGTGGCACGATTTCGTTCAGCGACGCGTTCGATATGATGGAGCGGGTGAACGAGGCGAGTTCGGAGTACGGTCGGCTATACAGCGAGGCGCATGGCGAGGGGGACGATCTTGACGTTGCGATTGATGCGCTTGGCGAGGAGGATGACTTCGACGAGCCGGGCTACGACCTGATGTATGGCTGGATGGATGAGGCGGAGCTGTTGACTGAGCTTTCGCAGCAGATGGGTCGGATGCGTTACTCGGTCGAATCTGGTGATCGTGACACGGCGCTGGAGACGGAAGCTAAGCTTCGGGCGATTGGGCGTTATCTGCCAGCGAATCGCGAGGTTTCGAAGATTGTGGCGGCGGCGACGTCGAACTCGCCGCGGGCGTCAGAACTGGCGCAACTCTACGTAGAACGCGCATACTGTCTGTATCGCGAGGATTATCTGCGGTTGAAGAAGATCGACGAGGATATTGCGGGGATATCTGATTCGGGTGTGTAGCCCTAGCGATGACCACTCCAACTTTCCAAGACCTGTACCACAACCATTGAGGACGATGGCGATCGTATCGATTGGTATATCATGGGGAGTGAGACCAGGAGAAATGCCTGAATCTCCGGCCGGAGGGAAGTGACGGATCTTATCTGCTCGGTTTAAGCCCGTAGCGTGGCCTAGATCCGACGCCAATTACGCTTGTCAGGCGACCTCCGGCCGACCTCTATCCTAGTCCACACTCCAACGCTCAGGACAAGCACGCTTTCCGTGTGGCGAGGTATTTAGTTCCCGATCTGTTCTTGGCACTAATGTGGGATATGTTTCGGGATGACGGTATGCCGACTGTGCAAGATGCGATATTCGCGGTCACATGGACGTTGGAATACGTCATCGCCGTGAACCCCGGCGCATCAATTGGCGTCCCTGCTCCACCCGGGCATACCCCGCTCGCGTCACTTCGTTTGCTCGCGCCCCTTTCGTTTTACGAAAGGGGCGTACGGCGTACACTGGAGGGCATGACTGCTACGGCACAGGCGGGTGTTTGCAATGTTCCTGATCGGACGATTTTCGAGGGGAGAATCGTACTGCCATCGTCAATTCCGGCGATGCCTCAATATCACTCGAATATTCCCTGCAA